>NZ_JAJSRO010000040.1:0-17942 GCF_021283425.1 Pseudomonas sp. NMI542_15
CTATCAGTCCATACTCACAAGCACCCACACGAATTGCTTGATTCGATTTGTTAAAGAGCGTTTGGCTAAGAGCTTTTCGTCTCAACCGAGGCGCGCATTCTACGCTTTCCTCAGAGCCTGTCAAGCGTTTATTTTGAAGTTTTTTGCGAGAAACGCGTTTAGCTTCAAACACTTAACTCAACTGGGTGGCTAGTTCTACTTCGCTGCCCCGTTGGAATGGTGCGCATTATAGGGCGGTCCTGCAGAAGGTCAACCTTTAATTTCAATGATTTGAAAAATGACTGGCGGAGTCACTTAAGGGCTATCACGCGCCCCACCAATTGCGCACTATATTGCTCACTCCACACACCGCCCAAGGATCGCCGCACCTAAATGAACACCCAACCCCGCGGCCTGGCCGCCACCCTCTTCCCGATCGGCCTGCTGCTTATTGCCATGGCATCGATCCAGTCCGGTGCCTCCCTGGCCAAAAGCATGTTCCCCATCATCGGCGCACAAGGCACCACTGCACTGCGCCTGATTTTCGCCAGCATCATCATGCTGCTGCTATTGCGCCCGTGGCGGGTACGCATGACCGCCACCACCCTACGCAACGTGGTCATCTATGGCATGGCGCTGGGTGGCATGAACTTCCTCTTCTATATGGCACTGCAAACCGTTCCGATCGGCATCGCCGTGGCCTTGGAGTTTACCGGCCCTTTGGCGGTGGCAATCTTCTCCTCGCGCCGACCGATCGACTTCCTGTGGATCGCCTTGGCGATAGCCGGACTGCTGCTGTTGATGCCGGCTGGCCACAGCGGCCAGGCACTCGACCCGGTGGGGGCTGCTTATGCTTTGGGTGCTGGCGTATGTTGGGCCCTCTATATCCTGTTCGGGCAGCGTGCCGGCGCCGAGCATGGTATGCAGAGTGCGGCCCTGGGGGTGGTGGTAGCCGCCCTGTTCGTAGCGCCGATAGGTATCGCACACGCCGGCAGCGCACTGCTCACACCTGCGTTGATCCCCGTGGCCCTGGCCGTTGCGGTGCTGTCCACCGCCCTGCCCTACAGCCTGGAAATGGTTGCACTCACACGCATCCCGGCGCGCACGTTCGGCACCCTGATGAGCATTGAACCTGCATTCGGCGCACTGTCCGGCCTGCTGTTCCTCGGCGAGGTGCTGACGCTCACCCAATGGCTGGCGATTGGAGCAATCATCGCCGCTTCGGTTGGCACTACCCTGTCCATGCGCAAGGAGCCCGCCCCGGTTGTTGCGGCAGATTGATATGAGAAATATTTTCATTTGAGACAGGATTAGTGATTGTAGCCACCCGCCTCGCTGATTAAGCTGTCATAAAATCATCATCTTTACGCTATCTACTGGACCAAACACGGACGCTGGGGATATTTTCAGGAAGAAGCGAAGCGATAACGACAGGGCCAGACAACTGATCCGCCCTGCATTTAAGGACAGGAATGAAACGTATTTTTCTTATCCTGGCCATCTTGGCTATTGCTGGATGTGCCGCTACAGCCAAGACTGAGGTCAAAAGGGGCAAGAAGGGCCTGCATATCAATTGCTCAGGTCTTTCCTCTTCATGGGACAACTGCTACAGCAAGGCCGCGACCTCGTGCAGCACACGCGGCTACCGGGTCGTTGCACGCTCGGGCGATAGCGATGAAGAGGCCGGTGACTACTTGTTCGGCATCAACCCGGCGGGGTACACCAGCCGCAGCATGATCGTCATCTGCAAGTAGAAGAAAGGGCAGCTCACAGGCTGCCCTTTTTCATTTGCCCTTACAGGGGCTCGGTACGCACCTGCAGCCAGGCCAGCGCATCACCCTTGAGCAGCGGTGCCAGGCGTTCACGCACGTTCGCGTGGTAGCCGTTCAGCCACTCCACCTCTTCCTTGGCCAGCAGCTCGGGCAACAGGCAGCGGGTATCGATCGGGCACAGCGTCAAGGTCTCGAAGCACAGGAAGTCACCAAAGGCACTCTTGCCTGCTTCGCGGTTGACCACCAGGTTCTCGATACGCACGCCCCACTGCCCCGGGCGATACGTACCCGGCTCGATGGAGCTGATCATGCCCAACTGCATCGCCGTCTGCGGTGTGGGTGCCGCCTGGTAGGCAATCACTTGAGGCCCTTCGTGCACGTTCATGAAGTAGCCAACACCATGCCCGGTACCGTGGCCATAATCGACCTGGTCAGCCCAGATTGGCGCCCGGGCAATGGCGTCGAGCAACGGCGACAGTATTCCTCGCGGGAAGGTGGCACGTGACAGGGCGATCATGCCCTTGAGTACCCGGGTGCAGTCCTGCTTCTGTGCGTGGCTGGGGTTACCGACTGGCACCATACGGGTGATGTCGGTGGTGCCACCCAGGTATTGCCCGCCAGAGTCGATCAGCAGCAAGCCATCCCCCTCAATGACCGCATGCGACTGCTCGGTGGCACGGTAGTGTGGCATGGCGCCATTGCCATTGAAGGCGGCAATGGTTGAAAAACTCAGCGACACGAAGTTCGGACGCCGGGCACGTGCGGCACTCAATTGCTCGTCGACTGTCAGCTCGGTAATGACCTCCTGGCGAAGGTTGGCCTCGAACCAGGCGAAAAACTCGCACAAGGCCGCACCGTCCTGCTCCATGACATGGCGGATATGCACCAGGTCATCGTCACCTTTGCAGGATTTGCTCAGGCTGGTGGGGTTGAGCCCCTCGACCAGCACCACCTCTGCCGCCAGATTGCCCAGCAGGCCGCAGGTGACACGGGCAGGGTCCACCAACAACCGCGCCCCCACCGGAACAGCGGCCAAGGCGTTGCCTGCCTCGCTATAGTCGCGCACCTCGATGCCGTCCACCGCCAGCACCTGACGCAAATGCGCGTCCACCTTGTCCTGGCCCACGAACAGAATGGCCTGCTGCTGACTGATCAAGGCAAAAGCCAGGAAAACCGGGTTGTACGAAACATCACTGCCACGCAGGTTGAACAGCCAGGCGATGTCATCCAGGGTTGCAATAAAGTGCCAGTCGGCCCCTTTGGCCTGGAGGCCCTGGCGCAATTGCGCGAGCTTTTCCGCCCGGCTTACCGTGGCGTGCGGCGGCAAGTGCTGGTACACCGGGTTGGCGGGCAGCGCTGGGCGCCCTTCCCAGACCTGGGCTAGCAGGTCCTGGTCGGTCACCAGCCTTGCCCCACGGGCCTTGAGCCGCTCACCCAGCTGGCGCGCCGACGCCAGCGCCATGACGGCCCCATCCACCGCGACGTTGCCATCGGGCTCGACATTATCGCCCAGCCACTCCAGCGCCCCAGGCTTGCCGGGCAGCAGCTTCATCAGTTCGATACCGCTACCAGCCAGCTCGTGATCCGCTTGCTCCCAGTACCGGCTATCGACCCACAACCCTGCAAAGGCGGGCGTGACTACCAGCGTGCCGACCGAGCCGTGAAAACCCGAAAGCCACTGGCGCCCCTGCCAGTAACCGGGCAGGTATTCGGAAAGGTGGGGGTCGGCCGAGGGTACCAGCAAGGCATCGATGCCCCCTGCGGCCATGGCCTGGCGCACGTGCGCCAGTCGCTCTGGCACGCTTTGCTCAAGGGTGGTCTGAACGTTCATGCGCTCTCCTGCGGCTACATCACGGTTAATCCAGTACCCGATAATGGAACAGCCGCCAGAGCGCTGCAATCGCGGCGACCAAGACACGGCATGCATTGCCCGCCACGCCCTGTGCCAACAGGACGCTTCCTACAAACGGACAGGACCACCGATCAAGTCCCGCTGAACTTCCCCAAAACACCGGCTTCAGACACAGTACATTCATTGCACACAGGCAAATGACCATGCCCAGTGCCTGCGACCGGAAAACCGGCGTGGTGTTGCTCGACACCCGCGAACATACGCCAGAACATGAGCATGCCGTGCACCTCAAGCTCGCCGATGGCCTGGCAGGCCTGCTCGGCTGCCCGCACATACACCCCCCCCATTCAACAACCGCCGCTGACAGCTATTATTACTTGCCTACCGAAACCCTGATCGAGCCAAAACGCCATGCCGCCATGGGCATCCGCAGCGAGCAGGACCTGTTCGGCGGCCTGGCCGCACACCCTTACATGGCGACCAAGGCAATCTCCCACCCGTTGCCGGCCGGAGCCAGCTTTCCGCCAGGCTGGACCGATGACTTCGCCCGACAGGCAAGCGACGCTTTGCTGCGCGGCTATACCGTTTTCAGCAAAGCCGATGCGCGCACCGCCGCTCAGTTGTTATTGCTCGACGGCCCCCTGAGGGTCAAGCCCGTGCTGGCCTGCGCAGGCCGAGGGCAGCAGGTCATCTCAACGGCGAGCGCGCTAGAGCCACTGCTGGCCGCCATGGATGACCAGGACCTGGCACTGTGGGGGCTGGTACTCGAAGAAGATCTGAGCGACGTGCAAACCTTCAGCGTTGGCCAGGTGCGTGTCGCCGGCCTGACCTGCAGCTATCACGGCACCCAGCAACTGACCCACGATCATCAGGGCACCGAGGTGTATGGCGGTTCTGACCTGGTAGTGGTACGTGGTGACTATCAGGCGCTGCTGCAACTGCCGCTGGAAGACCACCTGCGCCTGGCCATCAACCAGGCCATGGCCTACGAACAGGCTGCCGAGCAGCACTTCCCTGGCTTCATCGCCTCGCGGCGCAACTACGACATCGCTCGCGGCCTGAACCCTCAGGGCCACCTGCGTAGCGGCGTGCTCGAACAATCCTGGCGCCTGGGCGGTGCGAGCAGTGCCGAGCTGCTGGCCCTGCAGGCTTTTGCCGATGATCCGGCATTGCAGCGGGTGCGAGCCTCCACGCACGAAGTATTCGGTACGCCCGACCTGCCCGCTGACGCCACCCTCTTCTACCAAGGAAACGACAGTGAACTCGGACAACTCAGCAAATTTGCACGGATTCGCGAACATGGCCGTTCAGAGTGAAACCGTTGAACTGCAAGTCGACAACGACAGCATTGTCGGCACGCTGGTCAGCCCTGGCAGCAAGATGCCAGGCATCCTCTTCGTGCACGGTTGGGGCGGCAGCCAGCAGCGTGATCTGGCCCGTGCCCGACACATCACCGGGCTGGGCTGCGTGTGCATGACCTTCGACCTGCGCGGCCATGAAAAGACCGAAAGCCAACGCCTGACGGTCACCCGTGAACAGAACCTGCAGGACCTGCTGGTGGCCTACGACCGGCTGGTCAGCCATCCAGCCGTAGACAGCAGTGCCATCGCCATCATCGGCAGCAGCTATGGTGGCTACCTGGCAACCTTGCTGACCCGCGAGCGGCCAGTCAGATGGCTGGCCCTGCGCGTACCCGCCATGTATTGGGACGACGAATGGAACACCCCCAAGCAAACCCTCGACCGCCAACGCCTGAATGCCTACCGCCAGCGATCGCTGGGCCCGGCAGACAATCGCGCACTGGCGGCGTGCGCCGAATTCGGCGGGGATGTGTTGCTGGTGGAGTCCGAGCAGGACGACTATGTGCCGCACAGCACATTGATGAGCTACCGTTCGGCATTCGTCGGCGCCCACTCGCTCACCCATCGCATCGTCGACGGTGCCGACCACGCGCTGTCCAGCGAAGCGAGCCAGAAGGCCTACAGCTCGATCCTGGCAGCGTGGATCAGCGAAATGGTGATCGGTGCCCGCCTGGACCGCTACCCGCACTATGCCCCCTGGTATGCCTGAGGCTCACCCCACCTCGCACTGCAGACCACCATCGGCGCCGCGCACCAGGCTGCGCAAGGCCTGGTAGGCGGCAAAGTTTACGCCACGCGCCTGATGCTGACCCAGCAGTTCAAGGAAGGGTTCCTCGACGAAGTACTCGGCTGCCGCTACCCAGGCTTGGCGTGACTGCCACTGCAGGTACTGGAGCACCCGGCTGCCATCGTCACTGGCCTGGATGCTGACACCCTGCAGCCCTTCACAGCGCGTGGCCAGCGCTTCGCTGCGCGCCACCAACGCCAGGGCCAGCGCTTGCTGGCACATGCTGGGCACTTCATATTCGATCATTTGGGTGAACCACAGGGCATGAGGGCTTGCCGACATCGACGTTCTCCTGGTTACGGACGCATGCTTCGCGATGCCGAGCAGGGTAAAACCTCAAGTGAAGTCAAGGTCAAGTGGTTTCTGCCTGCCCCTGGCCTAATACCGCAAAACGCCGCCGATAGTCACTCGGGGTCAGGCCAGTGATGCGCTGGAACACCTTGCGAAACGCGCCCGGGTCCTGGTAACCGACACCCCAGGCGATCTGTTCGACGTTGCGCCGGGTGAATTCCAGCAAACGGCACGCCCGCCCCACCCTCACCTGCTGACAATACTCGGTCGGTCGCAACCCGGTAGCGGCACGAAAGCGCCGCAGAAAGGTGCGGGCTTCCAGCCCTGCACACGCAGCCATGGCGGCGAGGTCGGCTTCCTGCCCGCCACTGCCCCGCAACCAGTGCTGCACTTTCAGCACCGCCTCGTCACCGTGGTCCAGACGCGGATTGAACACAGCCCCAGGTAGCGGTGCCGCGACCGGGTCGACGGCGAGATAGCGGGCAGTCTCCCGTGCCACCGTAGGCCCCAAAAAACGCTCCAGCAAGCGCAAGCCCAGGTCAGTCCAGGCCATAAGCCCGGCCGAGGTCACGATATCACCGTCATCCAGCAATGGCTGCTGAGACTCTACTCGCACCTTGGGGAAGCGCTGGGCTAGCGCCTGCACGTAGTTCCAGTGCGTGCAGGCCGGGCGACCGTCGAGCAGGCCGCTGGCGGCAATGAAGAACACACCGATACACACCGACGCCAGTACCGTACCGTGCCCGTGCAGCTGGCACAGCGACGCACGGTGACGTTCGAGCAGCTCGGCTTGTGGAGCCGACTCCAGGCTCGGCGGAATGACCAGTACACGCAGGCCCGGCGCGGCGACCGCCGGGCTATCCGGGGCAGGCAGCAACTGCCCCGCCTCATCTGCCTGCCAGAAGCTGACACGAATGTGCGGCAGTTCGACGGCCCCCAGCTCCGCCACAACCCGGTTGGCCACCAGGAACAGGTCAGCCAGGCCATGCACAGCGGCGCGCTGCACGCCGGGGTACAGCAGCAGGCCGATGTCCAGGCTGGCGAGGGTGTCAGTTTTTGCCTGCATAGTGTCGTTCGCGCCAATCCTCAGGTCAGTGCACACAGCCTATAACTAACGTCTCCCGACGACTACTGCCACAGGAGGCAGCATGAGCAAGCAGGCGCTGATCATCATCGACATCCAGAACGACTACTTCCCGGGCGGCAAGTGGCCCCTCGTGGGCGCCGACCAGGCGGCCGACAACGCCGCCCGGCTGCTGGCGGCGGCGCGCCAGCGCGGCGAGCTGGTGGTACATGTGCGGCATGAATTCGACAGCGTCGATGCACCATTCTTCGCGCCCGGCTCGCTGGGTGCGGCCATTCACAGCAAGGTCGAGCCGGTAACAGGTGAACCGGTGGTGCTCAAACACAAGGTCAACGCCTTCCTCGGTACCGACCTTGAGCTCACGCTGGACCGGCATGGCGTCGAAGCCCTGACCATCGTTGGCAGCATGAGCCACATGTGCATTGACGCCGCTACCCGCGCTGCAGCTGACCTGGGCTACACGGTGACCGTGGCGCATGATGCTTGCGCTACCCTGCCACTGGAGTTCAATGGCAAGCAGGTGCCGGCTGCGCAGGTGCATGATTCGGCTATGGCGGCCTTGGCGTTTGCCTATGCCTCGGTGGTGAAGACGGATGAGCTACTGAAAAACTGATCGGGTTAACGCTCTTCAGGGAGCGGGCTGGGCAATCGGCTACAGGTATCGCTGCAGGCATCAGGCTTGCCCGATGCCTGCAGCGACTCAAATCACCACATTGCGCACAAATCTCACCGCAACCCCAGCATCATTACGGTAGGCGTACCGGCAATTGCTGGGAAACACATGAAACTGCCCCACCTGCAGGCAATGCTCGATCCCTTCGATAATCAGCGTCAGTTGCCCTTCAGCCACATAGATCTGCTCGCTCCAGCCTTCGGCATCAGCCTCGCTGGAATAGCACTCGCCCGGTGCAAGGGTCCACTCCCAAAGCTCCACCTCACGCCGTGCCGCACTGCTACCCAGCAGCACTGCCCGGCTCTGCGGGTATACCCCGGCCCAGGCCAATTCCTCGATGCGGCCGGGGTCGCGCTGGTCAGGCGCCTGAATCAGGGTGCTGAACGCCACCCCCAAGGCTTCGGCGATCAGGTCGAGGGTAGTCAGGCTGACGTTCTTCTCGCCTGCCTCGATCGCCACCAGCATGCGCCGGCTGACGCCTGAGCGCTCGGCCAACGCCGTCTGGCTCAACCCGCCAGCGTTGCGCAGGCTGCGTACGTTGAGGCTCACATGCTGCAGCACCGATGCCCGATGCGAAGTATCTTTGTGCACTATATTGCTCACTGGTCAAGATTGCGCAGTATACTGCCCACTTTGCGGCGATTGTGCGCCGCCCCCTCCGAGTGCGCAAGACCATGAGCCAGGCCCGCAACACACCCACCCCCGCCGTTACCTTCCGCCTGAGCAAGGCAGAACTGGTGCTGGTGTTCATCACCATGTTGTGGGGCGGCACCTTCCTGCTGGTGCATAACGTAATGACCGTCAGCGGCCCGATGTTCTTCGTCGGCCTGCGCTTCGCTGCGGCAGCGCTGTTCGTGGGCGTGGTTTCGGCGCGGGCGTTGCCCGGGCTGACCTTCACCGAGCTCAAGGCCGGCCTGCTGATAGGCGTGTCGATCATGCTCGGCTACGGCCTGCAAACCATGGGTCTTCAGACCATCAGCAGCAGCCAGTCGGCGTTCATCACTGCGTTGTACGTGCCGTTCGTGCCGCTGTTGCAGTGGCTGGTGCTGGGCCGCCGGCCTGGCCTGATGCCCAGCATCGGCATTTGCCTGGCGTTCATCGGCCTGATGCTGCTGGCCGGCCCGGAAGGCGGCAGCCTGCACTTCAGCGAGGGCGAGGTGGTTACCCTGGTCAGCGCCGTCGCCATCGCTGCCGAAATCATCCTGATCAGCCGTTACGCCGGCCAGGTCGATGTGCGCCGGGTCACCGTCGTGCAACTGGCGACCGCTTCGCTGCTGGCGTTCCTGATGATCGTACCGACCCAGGAACGCATCCCCGACTTCTCCTGGCTGCTGCTGGCCAGCGCAATAGGCCTGGGTGCCATGAGCGCGGTGATCCAGGTGGCCATGAACTGGGCGCAGAAGTCGGTCTCGCCCACCCGCGCCACCCTCATTTATGCCGGTGAACCGGTGTGGGCCGGGATCGTCGGGCGCATCGCCGGCGAACGCCTGCCGGGCGTGGCGCTGCTCGGTGGCCTGCTGATCGTGATCGCGGTGGTGGTCAGCGAACTCAAGGTACGCCGCCCCCGCGAAACCGTCGAAGCACACGACGTCCAGAGTGAAGGCGAGCGCCAGACCGGCCTGTAAAGATGACAACAGCGACTATGCTTTGTAAAAAACTGTTATAAAAAAACAGCTTGTCACAGCCTGTTTGTAGGATTCTGCGACAGCTTGCGTGTTGGTGATCACTTCCCCGGCACGTATGATCTTTGCAAACTTCTCCAGAATAGGCCCCTATGTCATTGATAGTGCTATTGCTTCTGCCGTTCGTGGGCAGTTGCCTGGCAGCCGTGCTGCCGCACAACGCACGTAACGCCGAGTCCATTCTCGCCGGGCTCGTGGCCTTGGTCGGCACCGTCCAGGTAGCACTGCTGTACCCTCAAATTGCCCACGGGGGCGTGATTCGCGAAGAATTCCTCTGGCTGCCCAGCCTGGGGTTGAACCTGGTACTGCGCATGGACGGCTTTGCCTGGCTGTTCTCGCTGCTGGTGCTGGGCATCGGCACACTGGTGTCGCTGTATGCGCGCTACTACATGTCGCCACAGGACCCGGTGCCGCGTTTCTTCGCCTTCTTCCTGGCCTTCATGGGCGCCATGCTCGGCCTGGTAATCTCCGGTAACCTGATTCAGCTGGTGTTCTTCTGGGAACTGACCAGCCTGTTCTCATTTCTTCTTATCGGTTACTGGCACCACCGCGCTGACGCCCGCCGCGGCGCCTACATGGCGCTCATGGTGACCGGCGCGGGTGGCTTGTGCCTGCTGGTGGGTGCCCTGCTGCTCGGCCATGTGGTCGGCAGCTATGACCTGGACAAGGTCCTGGCTGCCGGCGACACCATCCGCCAGCATGCGCTTTATCCGGTGCTGCTGCCCCTGATCCTCATTGGCGCGCTGAGCAAAAGCGCACAGTTCCCCTTCCATTTCTGGCTGCCCCATGCCATGGCAGCACCCACTCCGGTATCGGCCTATTTGCACTCTGCCACCATGGTCAAGGCCGGGGTGTTCCTGCTAGCGCGGTTCTGGCCGGTGCTGTCAGGCAGCGAAGAGTGGTTCTGGATCGTCGGCGGTGCCGGCGCCCTCACCCTGCTGCTCGGCGCTTTCGCCGCCATGTTCCAGAACGACCTCAAGGGGCTGCTGGCCTATTCGACCATCAGCCACCTGGGTCTGATTACCCTCCTGCTGGGCCTGAACAGCCCACTGGCCGCGGTCGCCGCCGTGTTCCACATTCTCAACCACGCCACCTTCAAGGCCTCGTTGTTCATGGCCGCCGGCATCATCGACCACGAAAGTGGAACCCGCGACATCCGCCGCCTCAGCGGCCTGATCCGCCTGGTGCCATACACTGCCACCCTGGCCATGGTGGCCAGCGCCTCGATGGCCGGCGTGCCGCTGATGAACGGCTTCCTGTCCAAGGAAATGTTCTTCGCCGAAACGGTGTTTATCAGTTCCACTGCCTGGGTCGAAGCAACGTTGCCGGTGATCGCCACCCTGGCCGGTACCTTCAGCGTGGCCTACGCCCTGCGCTTTACCGTGGATGTGTTCTTCGGTCCCACCGCCCAGGACCTGCCCCACACCCCGCACGAGCCGCCACGCTGGATGCGTGCTCCGGTCGAGCTGCTGGTACTCACCTGTCTGGTGGTGGGCATCTTCCCCGCCCAGTCGGTCGGCCCGCTGCTGGCCGCCGCAGCCCTCCCGGTAGTAGGCGGTACTTTGCCGGAGTACAGCCTGGCGATCTGGCATGGCTGGAATGCGCCACTGATCATGAGCCTGGTGGCCATGAGCGGCGGCATCGTGCTGTACCTGCTGCTGCGCAAGCAACTGCGCCTGGGCCGCTTCCCCTACCCACCGTTGATCGAACGTTTCAATGGCAAGCGCCTGTTCGAGCACGGGCAGGTTCACCTGATGCTGCTGGCGCGGCGCATCGAACGCCTGTTCACCACCCGCCGCCTTCAGTCGCAGCTGTTCATGCTGGTGCTCGCGGCCTTCCTCGCCGGCCTCACGCCCATGCTCTACAGCGGGCTCAGCTGGGGCGACCGGCCTAAGATCCCGGGTTCCGGCGTGTTCGTCGCGCTGTGGCTGATCGCCATCGCCTGTGCCATCGGCGCCGCGTACCAGGCCAAGTACCACCGCCTGGCAGCACTGATCATGGTCAGTGTCTGCGGCCTGATGACCTGCATCACCTTTGTCTGGTTCTCTGCGCCCGACCTGGCCCTGACCCAGCTGGTGGTCGAAGTGGTCACCACCGTGCTGATCCTGCTTGGCCTGCGTTGGTTGCCCCGGCGTATCGAAGGCGTATCGCCGCTACCGGGTAGCCTGGAGCGTGCGCGCATGCGCCGCCTGCGCGACCTGCTGCTGGCGGTGCTGGTGGGTGGCGGGATGGCCTTGCTGTCCTACGCCATGCTGACCCGGCCGACCCCCAACGACATTTCCTCGTTCTACCTGAGCCGTGCACTGCCCCAAGGCGGCGGCACCAATGTGGTCAATGTCATGCTGGTCGACTTCCGCGGCTTCGATACCCTCGGTGAAATCACTGTGCTGGTGGCCGTGGCGCTGACCGTGTTCGCCCTGCTGCGGCGCTTCCGCCCGCCCAAAGAGAGCATGCAGTTGCCTGCGCAACAACGCCAGCTGGCGCGTGACGTGGTCACCGACCTGATCAACCCGCGGCATGCCACCGACACCGCCCTGGGCTTCATGATGGTGCCTGCGGTGCTGGTGCGCCTGCTGTTGCCAATCGCCCTGCTGGTGTCCATGTACCTGTTCATGCGCGGCCACAATCAGCCAGGCGGCGGCTTCGTCGCCGGCCTGGTGATGTCGGTGGCGTTCATCCTGCAATACATGGTGGCGGGCACCCAGTGGGTGGAGGCGCAGATGAGCCTGCGCCCACTGCGCTGGATGGGCACCGGGTTGCTGTGCGCCACCCTGACCGGAATCGGCGCCATGCTGCTGGGCTACCCGTTCCTGACCACCCATACCGCCCACCTGCACCTGCCTTTGCTCGGTGATGTGCACGTGGCCAGCGCGCTGTTCTTCGATGTTGGCGTGTACACCGTGGTGGTCGGCTCGACCCTGCTGATCCTCACTGCCCTGGCGCACCAGTCGGTGCGCGCCTACCGCCCGGGCAATTCATCGAAAACCAGCCAAGCAGGAGCCGCCTGATGGAAGAAGTCATTGCAGTCGCCATCGGCGTGCTGGCCGCCTCGGGGGTGTGGCTGATTCTGCGCCCGCGGACCTACCAGGTAATCATGGGCCTGTGCCTGCTGTCGTACGGCGTAAACCTGTTCATCTTCAGCATGGGCAGCCTGTTCATCGGCAAGGAGCCCATCATCAAGGAGGGCGTCACCCAAGACCTGCTGCACTACACCGACCCGTTGCCTCAGGCCCTCGTGCTTACGGCCATCGTCATCAGCTTCGCCATGACGGCGCTGTTTCTGGTGGTGTTGCTGGCCTCGCGCGGCCTGACCGGTACCGACCACGTGGATGGCCGGGAGCGTGACGAATGAATGGCATGAGCCAACTGATCGTCGCGCCCATTCTCCTGCCACTGGTGACGGCAGCGGTAATGTTGCTGCTGGGCGAGAAACATCGGCGTATCAAGGCCCGGCTCAACCTGCTGTCGACCTTCGCCGGCCTGGCCATTGCCGTCAGCCTGCTGCTGTGGGTGCGCACCCAGGGCCAGGCGGAATCGATCGGCGTCTACCTGCCGGGCAACTGGCCAGCACCGTTCGGTATCGTCCTGGTGGTGGACCACCTGTCGGCATTGTTATTGACCCTCACCGGTGTCATCGGCTTCAGCGCCCTGCTGTTTGCCCGCGCCCGCTGGGACGGTGCCGGGGCCAGTTTCCATGCGTTGTTTCAGATTCAGCTGATGGGGCTTTACGGCGCCTTTCTCACCGCCGACCTGTTCAACCTGTTCGTGTTCTTCGAGGTGCTGCTGGCAGCCTCCTATGGCTTGCTGCTACATGGCTCGGGGCGTGCGCGGGTACGAGCCGGCCTGCACTACATTGCCATCAACCTGTTCGCTTCGTCGCTGTTCCTGATCGGCGCAGCGATGCTGTATGGGGTAACCGGCACCCTGAACATGGCCGACCTGGCGCTGAAGATTCCACTGGTACCGGAGGCGGACCGCGGCCTGCTGCATGCCGGCGCGGCGATCCTGGCCATGGCCTTCCTGGTCAAGGCCGGCATCTGGCCGCTGAACTTCTGGCTGGTGCCGGCCTACGCCTCAGCCAGCGCGCCGGTAGCCGCGTTGTTCGCCATCATGACCAAGGTCGGCCTTTACGCCCTCCTGCGCCTGTGGACGTTGCTGTTCTCCGGGCAGGCCGGCGCATCGGCGCATTTCGGTGGCGAGTGGCTGGTGTACGGTGGCCTGGTCACCCTGGCGGTGGCTGCAGTGTCGATCCTGGCCGCACAGCGCCTGGAGCGCATGGCAGCGCTCAGCATCCTGGTTTCGGCCGGCACCCTGCTCGGCGCCGTCGGTTTTGCCCAGTCGGCGCTGACTGGTGCGGCGCTGTTCTACCTGGTCAACTCGACCCTGGCGCTGTGCGCGCTGTTCCTGCTTGCCGAACTGGTCGAACGCTCGCGCTCGGCCAACGAAGTGCCGCTGGACGAAGAAGAAGACGCCATGCCGCCACCGCTGGAGTCGTTACACCCGCCCAAAGGTATCAACCTCGACGACGAGCAGAAGGTGGTGATTGGCCAGATCATCCCCTGGACCATGGCGTTCCTCGGCCTCAGCTTCATCGCCTGCGCCTTGCTGATCATAGGTATGCCGCCGTTGTCAGGCTTCGTCGGCAAGCTCAACCTGATCAGCGCACTGTTCAACCCGCAAGGCCTGGGCGTGCCGGCCGAGCAGCCGCTGAGTGCGGCGGGCTGGGGCCTGGTGGCGCTGCTGATCCTGTCCGGCATGGCCTCGCTCATCGCCTTCGGCAGGGTCGGTATCCAGCGCTTCTGGAAACCCGAAGAGCGCCCGTCGCCAGTGCTACGCCGCTATGAGTGCCTGCCCATCGTCATCCTGCTAGGCCTGTGCATCATCCTCAGCCTCAAGGCCGAGCCGTTGCTGCGCTACACCCAGGACACCGCTGCCAGCCTGCAGGCCCCCGATGCCTATATCGAAGCCGTGATGGCCGCACGGCCGATTTCTGGGCCCACCTCGCTCGACGTACAGGTGCAGCCATGAACCGACTGTTCCCCGCCCCGCTGCTCTCGGTTTCGCTATTCGGCCTGTGGCTGCTGCTGAATCTATCGGTCAGCCCTGGCAACCTGCTGCTAGGTGCCGTACTCGGCGTGCTGGCGCCACTGCTGATGGCGCCGCTGCGCCCACAGCATGCCCACGTGCGTCGGCCAATCGTCATCGCCCGGCTGATTGGCCGGGTAGGCATGGATGTGATCATGTCCAATTTGCTGGTGGCCCGTGGCGTACTGCGTGCCGGCAAGCAACCACCACGCTCGGCGTTCGTGCATATTCCGCTGGCCCTGCACGACGCGCATGGGCTCGCGGCACTGTCGATGATCACCACTGTAGTGCCCGGCACGGTCTGGTCCGAGCTGGCGCTGGACCGCAGCGTATTGCTGCTGCACGTGTTCGACCTGGAGGATGAGGCTGCCTTTATCCAGCACTTCAAGGACACCTACGAACGCCCGCTGATGGAGATATTCCAATGACAGGCCTGCTCGCCAACGCTGTCCTCGCCAGCCTGTTCATCTTCACCTTGGCCATGGGCCTGGCGCTGGTCCGGCTGTTCCGTGGCCCGTCCGCCCAGGACCGGGTGCTGGCGCTGGACTACCTTTACATCCTGGCCATGCTGACCATGCTGGTGCTGGGAATCCGTTATGCCAGTGACACCTACTTCGAAGGTGCCCTGCTGATTGCGCTGTTCGGCTTCGTCGGTTCGTTTGCCCTGGCGAAGTTTCTGCTGCGCGGTGAGGTAATCGAATGACCGAAACCCTGGTACTGCCCTTCTGGCTGGAAGTGGTCACCGCCGCGCTGCTGCTGGCCGGCAGCCTGTTCGCGCTGGTCGGAGCAATAGGCCTGGTGCGCCTGAAGGATTACTTCCAGCGCATGCACCCACCGGCGCTGGCTTCGACCATTGGCGCCTGGTGTGTAGCGCTGGCTTCGATCATCTACTTCTCGTGGCTCAAGGAAGCCCCGGTCCTGCACGCCTGGCTAATTCCCATTCTGCTGTCGATCACCGTGCCGGTCACCACGCTGCTGCTGGCCCGGGCGGCGTTGTTTCGCAAGCGCATGTCAAAAGAGCCAGTGCCTGAAGAAGTCAGCAGCGGCCGCGATCGGGGCAACTGAAGGGCCGCCGTCTCAGCCTTGGCTGAGGCGCTGCAGCTCCCGCCGCACCATGGCGACATAAGGGGGCGGGCCGAGTTGGTACAGCTCACCCGCGACCCAGTTCAACCATGCCCCTTGCAGCTCCCCACGCCTGCCCAGCAAACGTTCGGCCTCAGCCACAGCATCCGCCTGATGCAGCCGATGAAATTCGACACGCGAGGCAGGTGCACTATCGCTGTCGGTCATTCACTGGCCTTGAAGGTGGTCAGCTCGCCTTTGCGCCATTTGGCAACCTTGCCGGTCACCGCCTTGAGCAATTTGCCCAGGCCTTCCTGCACCTGCTGTTGCGCGGCGAAAACCAGCATTACGCCGTGCCCCTCGCGCAACACGATGCCCTCGCCTTGAGGTACCGAGACGAAGGCATAATCGCCCACGCCATACACATTCAGTTTGATATCGCGAAAGCGCATTTCCAGCTTGCCACCTTCGCGGCTGGGCAACACGGCAGCGCGGAAGTGGTCGCCGACTTTCAGTTCAAGGCGCTGCTTGTCATCGACCACCAATGCGTTTTCGGTGTCGATCTCGGCCATGTAAAGGCCTTCAGGAGTTTGTTCGGTAACGTAGATAAAACGACCCTGGAACAGCTGGGCCAATTTACCGCGCAAGTCGCCCAAGGCGAACAACGCATGGGTATCAAGTGTGCTGACTGCCAATGAAGTAATCCTCAACCGGTTACAACCCGCCCTCCCCCAAGCTCGGGGAGGCACGGCCATTTCTTATCGATAGGCGAAAAGAGTAATAAAGCGATATGCGAAATGTCTGTGCCCGCTGACGATGCAGCGTGCAGGAATCTTTACTCTGGTTTGCCAGATTCGCCCTCAACCGAAGGCGTTTGGCTCATTCCCGGTTTGGGAAGCGTGATGCCTGAGACCACTCACCAGAAAGCGCAACCATGGGGGTGAGCCTGCAAGAAGACAAGCCCTGGCATCCATGTGCGCATTACTGTGGGACAAATATGCCCGAAAACACCGAAACCCGTCGAGAGGCAATAAACAATTTCAGGCAGCCAGGCCTTTCTCAAGTTGCTGCTGCCAGGCAGCCTGACACTCTATTGCCTCTTCACGCGTAGCGAAGGCGGTGCCCCGGCGCTCGCCATTGACCAGCACCACCCAGCAGATGCGTTTGCCCAGCGCCTGCAAGGTGGCTGGCACACCCGAACCTATCATCACGGCTACATCGACCCGGCTATTCATCCTGCCCTCCGGCATTTAGTTAGCACCCTAACGATAAAGCCATAATACGCCTGCCCGCCTGGAGAAAACAGCGCTTCGCGGTACAGCAGTGTTACGCGCTGGGCAACAAAACCGGTACCTGCAAGAAACGCGAAAAGCCCCAGGGATCGCTCCGTGGGGCCTGGCACCGCGCGCGGGGTTATACCTGGCGCTGGTGACGGTCGAGCTGCTCGTGGCGCTCCTGGGCTTCGATGCAGTACTTGGTGGTCGGGCTGATCAGCAGGCGCTTCAGGCCAATGGGCTCACCGCTGTCATCGCACCAGCCGAAGCTCTCGTCGGAGATACGATCCAGGGCCATTTCCAGCTGGGGCAACAAGCGCTGGTCGCGGTCGATGGCATTGACCAGCCAGCTACGCTCTTCTTCGACCGAAGCCACATCGGCGGGGTCCGAAGGAGTGTCCAGGCCTTCGATGGTGGCACGGCTGAGCTCGATGCGTTCATGGGTTTCGACTTTCATCGACTGCAGCAGGCCAGTGAAGAAAGCCAGCTGGTCAGCGTTCATGTAGTCATCGGCCGACATGGCCAGCAACTGTTCCTTGGTCATCGATTTCTCTATGAAAAAATGTGCATTGGGGCGATTCGGGTGCCGCCGACGCCTTGGCATCGGCAGCGGAAATTTTCAAGCGCCAACCGGCACTCTTTTACAGGGGGCGGCAGTCTAAGGCGCCACGTCGCGTGGAGCAACTGCAATCGGGTGCAAATTTGCTTCCAGTGCTTACAATCCGCCGGTCGGCACCCCAGGTCTGCTGCATAGCCAGTAGTAAACAGTATTTCTGGCTGCGGCCGTGTCGCCGGCTTTCGATCTTGCTCTTGATCTTGCTCTTCGCGACTTCAGGAGGCCGAACGCAGGCCTTGCGGAGGGAGGTGACGGGCATGGATACCCGTCAAGCGCTGGGCCCCAGGATGGGGCCTGCAGCGCGGTCCTCCCGGGAGCGAGGCCGGAGTGAGGGAACCCCGGAGCGAAGCGCAGGGGCCGGATGATCGGAGCGCAGCGTTTTTTGGTTACTTTTTGTCGCGTCTGACAAAAAGTGACTCGCCGT
>NZ_JAJSRO010000041.1:0-16321 GCF_021283425.1 Pseudomonas sp. NMI542_15
TGGCTGTAGCCACCGTCATAACCTTCGGCTTTGATTTGCGCCAACAGCGCCTTGGCACTGCGCCGCTGTTGCTTGGGCCGCAGCGAATCGGCTTTTAGCGCCTGCTCCAGCGTGGCGTGAAAAGGGCTGAGTTTGTTGAAGATCGCGCGGCGTTGGTAGACCGGCGGCTTGGCCTCAGGTGCTCTGACCCACTTGCGAATCGTGTTGCGCGCCAACCCGGTGCGCTTGGCTATCTCATGCAGCGACAGCTTGTCGCGGAAATACATCCGGCGAATTTTGCCCATCATTTCCATACTGATCACCCTGTGTTCTCCTGCTCAAAAATTGAGCAGAAGCAGTTGAACACCTGGGTCAGTTTTCAGTCGGCAGAACAGCCTCTACTGGGTCAGTTTTCGGTCAGCGGCAACAATGGTATGGTCTGTGCGTTCTGACTCGTCAAGGATCGGCCAATGGATCGTTTGTCTAATTTGCTCTCGCGGTTCGGCGTGCGGGCCAATCTGTTCTATGACGGCGACCTATGCGGCTCTGCATCTTACGATGGCGCCGAGCGGCGAGGTTATATCCATCTGCTTCAGGCCGGCAGCGTGACGTTGCTTGGTCCCGATCGCAAGGATTTGCAGCTCACTCGCCCTAGCTTGATTTTTATGCCACGCCCCGCCAAGCATCAATTGTTTGCGGGTGAGTCCGATGGCGCAAAGTTGTTGTGTGCTTCCATGGAGTTTGAGGGCGGAATTGATAATCCTTTGTCGGCTTCATTACCGGACTGTTTGGTGCTCGCACTCGATGATCTGCCCATGCTGGCAGACACGTTGGAGTGGATGTTTGCCGAGGCGGCAAATGTGCATTGTGGAAGGGAAGCCGCGCTTGAGCGCTTATTTGAGCTCCTAATCATTCTGTTGCTCCGTTACCTGCTCGATCATCACCAGTTGCGCACCGGAATGATGGCTGGACTGGCCGACATGCGGCTTGCCCGATCGCTTTTACAGATGCACAACTCCCCGGAACATGCCTGGTCAATAGCAGAGCTGGCCAGTGAGTCAAATATGTCACGCGCTGCGTATGCCGTGCATTTCAAGAGTGTCATCGGACAGACGCCTGCTGATTATTTGTTGAGTTGGCGAGTTAGCCTGGCTCAGAAGCTGATGCGAGAAGGGCGCTCGATTACGCTGATTGCAGCTCAAGTCGGCTACGAAAGTCCTTCGGCGCTGTCTCGCGCATTTAGACGCAAGACGGGGTTGAGCCCTCGTGACTGGTTGAAAGATCTGGCGGGGGAAAATGATGGCAAAAAGGCCTAAGGCATTACTGCCTTAAGCCATTGAAAAAATTATGCATTAATTTTACGTTTTTCCAGTTCAACCAGCGAATGGCCTGCCACAAATATCGAAACAGCAAGCAACCCTAAGTCTTTAAGCAGAAACTGACCTGGCGCAACGGAAATCGCCGGAAACCCTAAACTAGGCTCAATGACGCCCGGAGTGGAAAACATAAAGCTAAGGGTTGTGAAGAACAGGCCTGCAGACAGAGCGCCTCCTACCACGGATAGTTTGGGCGACAGCATGCGGCCTGCGATCAGAGTGCCGATCGAAATCTCTAGTATGCCGAGCAGGCTGGAGAACATGTCGACCGAAAAAATGCTATACACCCATCCCAAAAGCGGGCTGTTGCTCACCAGTGGAACCAGGCCCTCGGCCTCGTAGTGGGTAAATTTCATGCCGCCGAACCAGAAGTAAATAATAGCGAGAGCCAAGTACGCGCCATAGATACCTAGCCCCATAGTTTTGGTTCCAAGCGTTAAGTGGGCCTGTACGCTGGACTTCGAGTTTTCAATGCCTATGGTTTTCATGTCTGAGCTTCCAGTAGTGAGTGAGAGTGTGTTGGCTGCCGAACGCCGTATGCGTTGGCGATGAGATTATTATGGCTGGCATCTCTAATCAAGAGGCATCAGAAAGTATTGATTTCAGTGCAGATCGTCTTGGGCGGTGCAATTCGCGATGAAGGGATCGCCGTGGAGAGCGATGAGTGCACTATTTCGATAAAGGAGTCGTTTTACATAGGTCGATGAAGCGCGTTGCGGCATCGCCTACTGTCATTTCTCAAATCTGACTATGGGGCTTGGGGCGAAGGGCGGCACTGACTAGGCTTAGAACAGCTACCAACTAGCCGCGCGGCCGCGATGCACAAAGAATGGTAACTGAGCCGTGAGTGCGGTGGGCGCCCGCATTTATTTCCAAACCCTACAGATACATCGATCTTCGACTTCAACCGGGCAGATAGCTGTTGCAGCAAGCCTATCAATCGACTTTGACGTGTTAAAGAGGATAGGTTTTCCAGGGTTGGGGAACAGCCAATGTCATCAACTTTGGAAATTATCCATAAATATCATATAATTAGCGCTCAAATCAGTGCATGGGAGAAGCCCTTTTGACTACCTATACCGCATCGCTTGACACCGCCAGCCAAGCCCTGGTTTGAAAATTGTACAAAAAGTAACCAGTCCGCTCGATTGTCCCGCCTTCATCGCCGCCCACCGCCAGAATCCTCAAGACTTTACCCGCCGACGCCAGCTCACCTTCAAGAACCTCGTCCTGTTCCTGCTCAATCAGCCGCGCACGGCCCTGCAAACCGAACTCGATCAGTTCTATCGCGTACTCAATCAGGCGTCGACTGAGACGCAAATGGTCACTGCGCAGGCCTTCTGCAAAGCGCGCAAAAAGCTCAACCCCGAGGTATTTGAAAGTCTCAATCGCCTCCTGCAGCAACAAATTGACTGCTTCGGGCTGCGCCAGAAGTGGCGTGGGCTGAGGGTGCTCGCGGTGGATGGCTCGACCGTGCATTTACCCCTGGAGTCGACCATGGCGACCTTCTTTGGCAGTCACTCTGGCTTTCCCATGGCTCGCTTGTCCACACTCTACGAAGTCGCTGACGGTCAAACCCTGCATAGCCTGATCGTGCCCCTGACCGTCGGCGAGCGCGACTGTGCCCATCTGCACCTTTAGCACCTGCCGGCTGACAGCCTGACGCTGTTTGACCGTGGTTACCCTGGGCACTGGTTATTCGCGCTGTTCGCGCAGCAACAGCGGCACTTTCTGATGCGCCTGCCCTGTGGCTATAACGCCCAGGTCAAAGCGTTTCTACACTCTGGCCAAGTTGAAGACACACAGCTTTTCGTGGCCAACCATCCTGAAGCACGTCTGTTCTGCTCCGAGGCTGGCGTTGATCCTGCCAGCCAGATCGAGCTGAGACTGATCCGGGTCGAGTTGGCCAACGGCGAAAGCGAGGTATTGCTGACCTCGTTGCTGGATCGAGAAGCCTTTCCCGCTGAGGTGTTTGCCGAGCTTTACCACCGCCGCTGGGGCATCGAAACCGACTTCCGTCGCCTCAAACAAACCCTGACGCTGGACAACTTCAGCGGCCGCAGCGTGACCGCTGTAAAGCAGGACTTTCATGCCGCTCAACTGTTGAAGAACCTGGCGCTGTTGATGCAGCACCTGCTACAGCCAGTCATCGAACAGCGCCACAAAGGCCGCAAGCTGCGATGGAAAGTCAACTTCACCCAAGGCGTGTCACGGCTCAAAAATACCCTGGTCGAGCTGCTGGTGCGGCACTGTGCTCAGGGGCTGAGCAATGTGCTGGCCTTGATGGCTAAAAGCCTCAGTGCCGTACGCTCAGACCGTAGCTTTGCGCGCCAACGCAAACGCGCAGCCAGCCGAGGTTGTGAGGGCTACAAACCGACGCGCTGAAGAAACACCACCGCCCAACCTCCGTGCAAAAAAAAGCTGGCCACAAGCGGTCGGCATAGGCTCGTCCGGAGAACGAGAAATCTCGCCTAGACAGCCGGAACAGACGATGATCACATCACCGCCAGCCCAGTTAGACCGCCTGATTGAGCGGCAGAGGCCTGGTCATCGCCCGACGGCCATGGCGGCTGGCTGCTTCGGGGGGCTTGCCTTGGGCAGGGCTGCAGCTTAGGTTGATGACATTGGGGGAACAGCATGCCCTGCAGAACGACACACGTCACTTTTGTTAAATTAATAAGCTAGCTACCTATTGGGCATAACCTTGCAATTTGCTTCAATTTACGCACATGCACTTGCGACCTCAAAATGCAACGTAAGCCCCGAATATCTCCATTATTGTCGCCGCCAGCCTTAGTTACAGCTGCTATGATGAATGAGATCGAAAACTGAAATCCCCCACTAGAATTGTTGACTGGAGTCAAAATGAATAAAAAGCGGCCGGTTAATCTTGATATTCGAACCATTCAGCTTCCTCTCACGGCGCTTACATCGATTCTGCACCGGATTTCAGGAATTATGCTCTTTATTTTTCTGGGACTGATACTGTATATGCTGAGCAAATCGTTGGAGTCAGAAAAGGGTTTTAATGAAGTCAAGGAGATTTTTTCTTCACCTTTCGGCAAAGTTAGTTTCTGGTTGGTATACTCTTCATTTATTTATCATCTCGTAGCCGGAATTCGACACCTAGTTATGGATGTGGGTGTTGGTCATACTTTGAAAGGCAGCAATCGCGCCTCTACTATTGTTTTAGTAGTGTCGGGTGTTTTAATGGTTGCTGGCGCCGTATGGATTTGGTAGCTGTGGAGTCGTAATGCGTATTTACAAGGACTAAAAGCGTCCTTTAAAGCTAACTTACGAAAGTATTTATAATCGACGGTTCACGCTTAAACGGTTGAATCCTTTCGGGCTTCCGAATAGCTGTTAGCTGAAAGCTATCATGAGCTAAGTTTTCTGTGCATCATCAAATGTGTTAATGGGAGCGCCATAGTACTAGGTACAAATATGGCTCTAGGACAATGTTAGATGTTTTGGATTTTGAGGCGGATCGCTCTTATCGAAGATCGTCTAATTCGCTCTGAAGCGCAGGTTTTTTGAAACTATCACCTGGTTGGCACACTGTGCGAATCAACATCAGATATGAGAAAGCCAATCAGGTGAACACTACCCTCGAGGGCTCATCTGTCCAGTTAAAGCCTCGAGTCTTTCTGGGTGCGCAAAAGACAAGAAGGTTATATGGGAAAATTATGAGGCCTGGATACCATGCGTCATGGGCGTGCCGATGCTGTGAGTGACAGAGCGAGAAGCAAGTGAAAGTCCCTGAAGTAGGGGCGGGATGCGCCCGAGTGGCATTTTTTGTCTTAAGGTAGATCGCGTAGCTGTTCTTCAGAATAATCTTCAGAGCGTTGACGACAGCCATCGCTGTGCATTCCTCAAGAATAGAATGTGTCGGAAGGGTGGCGTCATTGGTGTTAGTCATCGCTTAGGATTTCTCAATCTGGCTTACACGGGCGCCTGTACCGATATCCCCGCGGATGGCGACGTATCGATGTTGAATTCCTCGCCAGACGAAGTGCAATGAGCTGCGGCTATAGGCTTGCGCAGCCTTAGATAGCCGGCCGTCGCAGGCGCGCCGGTTGGCCGGGATCTTCTTCTGCCCGTCAGGTGTCCGGTCGGAACTCCAGCACGAACGCTACGACCTTTTCGGCGGACATTTCGCACGGCTTCAACAATGTCCTATCTGATGTAACGCGGAAGAGGTTGAAGCTGACAATGTCAGTCCCGTCCAACTCCCTGGCGAACAGACTGTTGCGACGTCCGTCCCCAGATCGCCGGACGATCAAGCTGAAACGCCGGCCTTCATAAGTCCCTTCTCTGTATCCCTCCGCAAGCTTCGCGAAAGCGGCATCGAACTCGGAATGCTCCATGTCATCCATCCTTATTGATAGAACAGAGGCGCGGCGGGTGCGAGACCGCCAGTGCCGGGTCGCGCTAAGGTGCCGGGCAGATTCCTGCAGCCGACGAGGCCCGGGGTGGGCAAGATAATTGAGATGTCGGCGCCCGCATGGCTATCAGCGAAGTCGTCCGTCCAGTCTGCTAGGCAACGTCCACGCCTTTCCAGAAAGCGATGTAATCCCGGATACCCTCGGCATCCGGAGTGGGGGCGGGATAGGTCCAAGCGGCGTTCACGTTGAGCGCGTCACCCGCGCGAACATGAAAGAAGCGCGCGGCGCCTTTGATCGGACAGACAGATGTGTGCGGGCTCATCTCAAGCAGGCTCAGGTCGACTCCTGACGGTGGGAAGTAGTGATTTCCCTCGACGATGACTGTTTCGTCGCTTGTGGCGATAGTAGTGTCTTTCCAGATGGCTGAGACCAACGGACTCTCCTTTTGTATTCATCAACCGGCGAAGGCTCGCGGGCTGGCTGCCCCAAGCCGCACCTCCTCAGGTGGCAGGCGGGTTGCGTCCGAGAAGTTTGTCGAGCTCGCCTCTGACATCGAGCGCGAATAGCTCATCGGAGCCACCGATAAGGGTGCCATTGATGAAGATCTGCGGCACGGAGCTTCGCCCCGACGCTTCCGCCATGGCCTGCCGGTGAGCCGGATCCGCCTCAATATCGAGCTCCTTCCATCGCACGCCCTTTTCCTTGAGGAGCGCCTTCGCTCGGCGGCAGAACGGGCACCAATTCGTGGTGTACAGCAATACATCAGTTGTCATATTGCATCTCCGGCAGTTGCACGCGGATCGCTGTCATGGCGTTGATCTCCAATTCGCGGCGTTCAAAGATGGCGACTGCACCTTGGCCGACATCGGAGCAGATGCTGACGATTGGCCGCTATCCAGGCGACATGGCCCAAAGTGCTTTCACCGCCAGGCAGAGGCCGCACGCGCCTCCTGTAGCGCCGAGCCGATGCTCTAAGGTAACCGAGCCTCGATTGGGACGGAAGCGGTCCCGCTCGAATCGCCCATCATGCTGGTCGAGCATATCAGGACGACGGATAGTGCAGGAACTTTCAAATTGAGCTTGATGTCGAGCCAGGTATCGCGAGCGAAGGCGTTCTAGAGGCCGGGGGGTACGAAGACTGTGTTCGGCAAAACGGTTCACGTTGATCGCCAAAGCTTCCCAGGGCGCACGTCTACGATCGGCGCGACGTGAGATAGCTCGCGCCGCTAGCCCCCGTAGCGCTCCGTCTTGATGATGGAGGCGTCCAAGCCCGCCAGCAGCGCGCTATCGGTTGCGATGTTGACGAATCCGTTAGACCCGCAGACGAACACTTGCGTCGGCTTTCCCTGAAGCCTGGTTAGAATTTCTTGGACCATCATGCCGTCGATCCGTCGCGCAAAGTCCGATGCGCGAACCGGTTTCTCGCGCGTAATCGCGAGCGCCAGGACGAACGCCGGATCGCTGATTTCGATGCAATGAAGTTCTTCTGAGAAGAGAACGTCCTCGGCGGTTCGTGCGGACAGGAGCAACGCTGTCGGAACGGCTTGGGCCAATGCGCGGCGCTGCCGGATCATTGCCATCAACGGCACGAGGCCGGAGCCTCCCCCGATCAACAGAACCGGATCTATGGCAGGCTCAGGCCAAAGGAAATGGCCACCGAGCGGACCGCGAACTTCGATTTCGTCACCAATCGCCGCGATGTCGTGAAAAAACGGCGAAACTTCGGCATCCGGCATGCGCTCGATAGCTATCTCGACGATCGGGGTCGAAACTGCCGATGACGCGATCGAGTAGCTGCGCATTGCACTGTAGCCGTCGGGCGCGGTCAGCCGGATATCGACGTGCTGACCTGCGGTGTGCGCGAACGGCTTGCTCAACCGAAGGAAGAAGCTCTTGATACTCGGTGTTTGCTGGATGATGTCGTCGATCACGCATGATTGCCACGAACGGACTTGCGCTTCGTTTTCAGTCATGGGTGTATCGTTGTTCGCGCCACGGATCGCCGTAGATGTGATAGCCGTGCAGCTCCCAAAAGCCGGCCTCGTCACGCGTCGTGAATTGCAGCGCATTCACCCATTTGGCGGATTTCCAGAAGTAAAGGTGCGGCACTAGAAGACGCGCCGGCCCCCCATGATCGCGGGAAAGTGGCTTGCCCGCATAACTGAGGGCGACCATCGCTTTCCCGGAAAGCAGATCCGTCAGAGGGACGTTTGTCGAATAATTATCGTAGCAGTGCGCCAAGACGAAATCGGTAGGCCGATCAAGCTCTGCATCTGCAAGGATGTCTTCAATGAGTACACCCTCCCAAACGGTATCCAGTTTGGACCAAGAGGTGACGCAGTGAATATCCTTTGTCACCTGGGTCTTTGGTAGAGTGTTGAATTCGCCCCAATTCCACGTTTTGACGGGCTTCGGACCAATTTTGACTGTGAATTTCCAGTCGGAGGGCTCTACCCTCGGCGTAGGGCCGGCCGACAGAACAGGGAAATCCTCCACCAGATGCTGACCTGGCGGAATCCGATCGGACTGGTCGCCTGAACCGCGACCGGTGAAACCTCTGGTGACCATAGTGACCCCTCTTGCTCGATACGGCAGACCGAAGCCGGCCTTCATTTCAGTACTCTGCGTAAAGCATTTGCCCGCACATCCGCCGAATAAGCCAATCGACTAAAAATCAGATACAGATGCTCTATCATCGTAAAAAATCGCGTATCGAACATAGCGTCAGGCCAGCATGATTCCCAATACCCAATGGCTATAGGGTAGATAACCCCAAGGCTGCGTACGCTGATCTGCGGTATGCGGAGCGGAAGTTGCAGGTTCGCTCTCAAACGGATGGGCAGCGTGCAAAGCTCAAGGCTCACCAGCGCATGGTTGCCCAGTTCGCGCTCGCCGGCAGCTTGAGTATATTAAGGACGAAATGTCGATCTGATCTATTCTGGCTTCAGGAAATAGGGAAAATAAGGTCGGACGTTCGCGCACCGTCGCGACGCGCGATCATCCACTAAGCTTCTGTATCGGGGTTGGAGGATCAGATGAACGAGATCGAACGACAAGCGCCTGAGCTGCGGGTGCAAAAATGGATTGGCAAAGATGGGGAAAGTATCGCGCCGTTCAAACTGTCAGATATCGGGCCCGGCCCGAAAATCTTGTTTGCCTTCCAGCATTGGTGCCAAGGTTGCCATTTGCATGGGTTTCCGACGCTACAAAAGTTGCATGCAGCGTTGAGCTCAAAAGACGTGGGGTTCGCAGTGATCCAGACCGTCTTCGAAGGAACGCATGAGAATACCTTCGAGAAGTTGCGCGTGAACCAGCTCAAGTATGAGCTTCCTATCGTTTTCGGTCACGACGAGCAACCGACCGGCTCGCCGTTTCCAACCTTCATGGAAGACTACCGCACACGAGGAACTCCGTGGTTTACGGTTATCGACGCTGGCGGTAGCATTGTTTTCTCGGACTTCCATCTCGACGCGGAGCGACTAGTGAAGCAACTTGAGCAAGGTTAATCGTTGGAAGGTGGGCAATCATCCTGATTGCCACCCATCCCCTGATGCCCACTACAGGCGTTGCGCGCTGTAACTCTGTTGATCAGCGTGCGAAAACCCGGATCCGGATAGGAGGAGCGTCAACGATTGAATCAATCCGTTGGGAGAGGGCGGCTCCGCTCCGTCAGCTCGGCAATAGATAACCCATTCTCGCCGAGCAACTCTCTGATCCGATCGACGATATGAGCCCCTAGCGCCGCTGTCTTGGTCCCCCCCACAGATTCCCAAGATGCGAGTTCACACGCCGATACCTCGTGGTCAGCGCCGAAGTGCTTCTGTCGGTATGTCACCGCCGCCCTTCAATGATAAAGGCGCGGTAACGGGAACCGGCAAAGCGTTGAGCAGCGATGGTTTGGTAGGCGGGACTGTCATACCAGTCGCGAGCGGCCTGCATCGTCGGGAAACGCAAGATTACGGCCCCTTCGATGGGCGGCCCCTCCAAATGCTGGATCGCGCCATAAGCGGCGAGAAAGGTAACGTCGTGACCATCGAACGATGGTCCGACGCCTGCAGAATAGGTTGCGAGTGCATGTGGGTCGCTGGTTTCTTCCCGCGTAAAGACGACGAACGCTTCCATCATTAGGCCTCTCAAAGGTTGGATCTGTTGGCCATTACCACCGGTGATGGCCTCACAGTCGTCAGGCTGGCAACTGGAACCCGATTTTCATGAGTGCCTCGACGCACGCATCCTGATCCTGCTGATAGTTGCCTCCGGAGATGCCTATGCCGCCGATCAACTTCCCATCCTCCAGAATCGGATAACCGCCGCCGACAGCGACCATCCGAGGGCGATAGGCTAGCGGCGCCACTTTTGGATCGTTGGTCACATAGTCGTTCCAGACATGGGTCGGGAACCCAAACGAGGCGGAACTCCAGGCCTTGTCGATGGCAACATCGACGGTAAGGAACGGCGCATCGTCGGTGCGCTCGAACGCGCGCAGGTTACCGGTGGCGTCGACGACGGCGACGGCAGCCGGGATGCCGATGGCACGGGCCGCAGCGAGCGCCGCGTCGATGAGGGCGACTGCGGTTTCGCGGTTGATCGAGGCGGTGGCAATAGATTTGGTCATGGGATTCTCATCGCTGGGGCATAACCCGTTCGGCTTTTTGAGGTTGGACAAGATGTTTGGCGATCGCGGTCGTTAGAAGCCTTCGAGGACGATCTTGCCTTTAGCCGCGCCACTTTCGATCAGTGCATGCACCGTCTTCAGATTGGCGGCATTGATCGGCGACAGTCGCCGGGTCAGCGTCGTGCGGATTTTGCCGTCGTCAACCAGCGCTGCCATCGCATCCAGAATCTCGCCCTGCTCATTCATGTCGGGCGTGCCGTAGATCGACCGCGTGAACATCAGCTCGTGGTGGATCGACACCGCCTTGCGCTTGAAAACCATGATATCGAATGCCTTGGGATCGTCGATCAGTCCGAACCGTCCTTGTGGGGCGATCAGTTCGGCGATGTCGGCGACATGTTGCTCGGTATGTGTGGTCGAAAAGACGAAAGCGGGAGCACCGATGCCGAGTTCGGCGATCTGTGGCGCGAGCGGACGAGAATGGTCGATGACGTGGTGAGCTCCAAGCCCTCTTACCCACTCTTGGGTTTCCGGTCGAGAGGCTGTGGCGATGACGGTGAGGTCCGTGCGCTGTCGCGCGATCTGGACGGCGATCGACCCAACCCCGCCCGCGCCACCGATGATGAGGATCGCCTCCGCCGCACCGGGTACGGGCTTCGCCACGTCCAGGCGGTCGAACATCGCCTCCCAGGCCGTCAACGTCGTCAGCGGCAGCGCCGCC
The DNA here is from genome assembly GCF_021283425.1 of Pseudomonas sp. NMI542_15. Lineage (NCBI taxonomy): Bacteria > Pseudomonadati > Pseudomonadota > Gammaproteobacteria > Pseudomonadales > Pseudomonadaceae > Pseudomonas > Pseudomonas sp. NMI542_15. The sequence continues at coordinate 11,077 of NZ_JAJSRO010000041.1, forward strand.
GCTTCCGCCCAGGAGAGCGACGCAGGTTTGTGACCGACAATCCGGGCGTCGACGAGATGGAACTCCGCATTGGTACCGGGCCGTGTGATCGATCCGGCATAATAGACCTCGTCGCCTAACTCGAACTGCGTGACGTCGGGGCCGACCTCGCGCACAATCCCGGCGGCATCCCATCCCAGCACCTTCCAATCGCCATCTGCCGGCGGCGTGCTGTTGCGGACCTTGTAGTCGACCGGGTTGACCGAGACGGCCTTCACCTCAACCAGGATATCGTATCCTGCAGCGACAGGCCGAGGCAGATTGATGTCGACCAGCGCGGCATCCGCGGCGATGGGTCCCGGAACCTTGTAACCAATGGCTTTCATAAATGTCTCCAGCTTGCTTGATCGGATGACGCGAATGCTCGTTAGTCAACTTCTTCTACATTGAGGTCCCGACTCTTGAACTGGGTCGCGGTAGCAGATTTCATCGAACACGTCGATCAACAGGCCCTTATGCTCGGTCGCCGGATCGGTGATCGCGTAGAGGGTGGAGGCGTTATCGCCATCATCACCGCTTCCGAGGCGAAACGCCGCGTCGACGCAGATGCCGCACGGACCGATGGTTGATCCTGGCTCGAGATCGACGAGATTGCTGTCCTTGACGCGCTATTCGCGGTCTTAGCCCTTGGCGATGAAGGACTGAACTGCTTGTAGAGCGTCGGTCAGCTGCTATGTCATGGACGCACCTTCATCTTGAGTTGGATTGGACAAGCTTCCGTATAAGGCCCGCTGTAACCGTCAGATGACGGCGAAGAAAACGATGGGCAGTATTCACAGCCACTTAGCCTTCTTGAAGCGCACAAATAGGAAAACGCACGATATCGCTATCACTCCGAGCACGACAAAGTATCCGTAGGCCGTGTCCAGCTCCGGCATGTGCTTAAAGTTCATGCCGTATATTCCAGCGATCGCCGTCGGGACTGCCAGTATTGCCGCCCAAGCCGCCAGCTGGCGGGTGATCACCCCCGTCCTTTGCGCTTCAAGAAGGCTGCTGGCCTCAAAGACCGTGGACAGGACAAGCAGGAGGCCGTCGACCATGGACTGCACGCGGTGGACATGGTCCGCGACGTCGTGGAAATATGGTGTCATTTCGGCGCTGATGCAGGGAAAGTGGCCGCGAACGAGCTTTCGCACCAGCTCGGCCATAGCCCCGAGCGTGCGCTGGAACCGCGTGAGTTCGGACCTTAGTTCGAAGATTCGCGCCACCTCTTCTGGCCCGAGGAAATCGTGCAGCGACCGTCGCTCCATCGCCAGGACGTCGTCCTCGATCATTTCGAAGATGGGCAGATACTGGTCGACCACGCGATGCAAGATCGCGTGCAGCACATAGTCGACACCCTTGCCGAACTGCGTCGGCGATGCCTCGAGTTGCTCCCGAAGTTTGCCCAGCGCTCCGGCATTGCCGTGCCGCACGGTGATAAGGTGATTGTGACCGGTGAAGATCGCCATCTTGCCGTAGCTGATCCGGTCGCCGACCAGCTCGGCGGTCTGCGCGACGACGTACAACTCATCGTTGTAGACCTCGAGCTTGGGCGGGCACAGCGGGTGCATCGCGTTGTCGATCGCCAACGGATGAAGATTATATGTCCTTTGGATCGCGAGTAGTTCCTCGGGGGTGGGTTCGCTAAGCGCGATCCAGCAGAAGCCCGAGCGACTCTCGCCCAACTTGACGTGCTCATCGAGCGCGATTTCGCGAACTCGCTTGCCTTCGTTGTAATAATAGGCGGCGATGATGCTCATGCTGGCCTCGCGGGAATGTGGAGGCCACGCTGGACGGCCGGTCGAGCCAGCCCGCGTCCAAGCCATGCGCGGACGTTCGAAAAGCTGCTGAGGCCAAGGATGTCACCCGCAGCGTAGAATTCCACCAGCGCATTCACCCAGCCGAGCGTCGCGATGTCCGCGATCGAATAGTCGTCGACGATCCAGTCGCGGCCTTCCAGCCGGCGATCCAGAATCCCCAGCAGACGCGTGGATTCGTCGATAAAGCGCTGTTGCGGCCGCTTGTCCTCATAGTCCTTGCCGCCAAATCGCAGGAAGAAGCCGAGCTGACCGAACATCGGCCCGATGGCCGACATCTGAAAGAACACCCACGCTAGGGTCTCGTAACGCTGGCCTGGTTCGGTGGAGATGAACTGACCCGTCTTGTCGGCCAGATAGAGGAGGATCGCACCGGATTCCCATAAGGCGATGGGTCTACCGTCAGGGCCAGCCGGATCGATGATCGCCGGTATGCGTCCGTTCGGGTTCAGCGACACGAACGCCGGATCCTTCGACTCGTTGTTCGAGATGTCGATCAGGTGGGGCTCGTACGCCAGGCCAGTCTCCTCAAGCATGATCGAGACCTTGACGCCATTGGGCGTAGGGGCTGCGTAGAGTTGCAGGCGATCGGGATGAGATGCCGGCCAGCGCTGCGTGATCGGAAAGGACGAGAGGTCTGGCATAAATCTGCGATCCTGGTGTTGCGATGGCGACTGACTGGAACGAGCCGTCACTCTGAAGTAGGGTTCGATGACCGCGTCGCTGAACGACGCGGTCACGAAGATTGCGGACCGGATCGGCGCAGTGGCAACGGCAGTGAAGCCTATTCCGCCGCGGTCCCGGCCGCTGGCTGTACGTCGTCAACCTTTTGGCGCTTCGGAAGCACCCAGCCGGGACGGACGAAGTGGCAGGTGTAGCCGCCCGGGCGCTTCTCCAGATAATCCTGGTGATCGGGCTCGGCCTCCCAGAACTCGCCGACCGGCTGGACCTCGGTCACCACTTTGCCATCCCACAGCCCCGAGGCATCCACATCGGCGATCGTATCCTCGGCGACGCGCTTCTGCTCCTCGTCGACATAATAGATGCCCGACCGGTAGGAGAGCCCACGATCATTGCCCTGGCGGTTCAGCGTCGTCGGATCGTGGATCTGGAAGAAGAATTCCAGGATGTTCCGGTAGCTCGTCACTGTCGGGTCGAAGACAATCTCGATCCCCTCGGCATGCGTGCCGTGATTACGATACGTGGCGTTCGGAATATCGCCGCCCGTGTAACCCACACGGGTCGAGATGATGCCGGGCCGCTTGCGGATCAGATCCTGCATGCCCCAGAAACATCCTCCTGCGAGAACAGCGCGCTGATGCATGTTAAGCCTCCTCTACTTGATCGAGATATTCACCGTATCCCTCGGACTCCATCTCGTCGCGCGGGATGAAGCGAAGGGACGCTGAGTTGATGCAGTACCGCAGACCGCCGCGGTCGGAAGGACCATCGGGGAACACATGGCCGAGATGACTGTCTGCGTGTACTGACCTGACCTCCGTCCGGACCATGCCGTGTGCGCTGTCCCGCACCTCGTTCACGTTTGCCGAAACGATCGGCTTGGTGAAGCTGGGCCAGCCAGTACCCGAATCGAACTTGTCCGTCGAAGCGAACAGTGGCTCTCCCGACACTATGTCGACGTAGATGCCAGGCTCCTTGTTGTCGTTGTACTCGCCCGTGAAGGGCCTTTCGGTGCCCGCCTCCTGGGTAATTCGGTGTTGCTCGGGAGTCAGGTGGTCGATTGCTGTCTGTGACTTTTCAAACTTCATTACAGTCTCCAATACTTATCTAGAGGGCCAGGCACGCTACCGCTAATTTTTTATGTCTCCTGATTTGCTCCTACAATGGTAGTGGGATGGCAAACGAGGTTTTACTAAGTGTTGGAAAATTAGAGATTTAAATTTCGCGTCTATTAGTTCTAGCGCAACTGAGTGGTTAAGCAAGTACGTAATCAGTAAATATTAAAAAAATAACACAAAAGCACGATTATATAATACAGTGTCAGTGTTTTATGATAATCAACAACGCCTGTCAAGGCAATCGCATGAAGCTCACCTGAGACCTAATAGTTCAGCCCGATAATCATCAGAGGTTGCAGCAATCAGCCTTCGTGCCTTGATGCCACCCTTGCGCTTGACCGGATCCAACCGGATCAAATTCAATGTAAGTTGCTTGAGAACGGCCATGTTGTGGGCAGCATGCCCGGTTCGGATCCGCATCTGATCGTCACCAAAAATGACATCCATGCACCAGTGGACGCGGTTCTCCACGCCCCAGTGCGCCCTGATGGCATGTGCGATGCGCTCTGCATCCGGAGCAAGACTGCTGATGTAGTAACGGCGCTCCAGGCTGGTCTGGTTGCCCACAGTCCGCTCGGACTCCAGCATCACGAAAGTGCGCAGTCCTGGCCAGCGTTCTGGCTGTGGCAGGCACTGGAGTTGGTCGAAAACATGGCTGCGACGAACCTCCAGCCGGCCATGGTCCTTCTCGACATGCTCGAAGTGCGCATGGGGTACCCGGGCAGGATCGCCGTCCAAAAAGGTGTCAGCGAAGTCATCGATCGCTTCGGCCAGCTTCGGCTGGTTTCCCTTGATGGCCAGCAGATAGTGCGCCCCGCGATCGAGAATGGCCTGTGCAATGTCCGGCTGGGTACCCATGGCATCGATCGTCACGGTGCAGCCCTCAAGCGCCAGTGTGGCCAGCAGCTCAGGAATGGCGGTCTTCTCGTTGGACTTCTGGGAGGTCGCCCTCTGCCCGAGAATCAGCCCTGAATCAGCCGCAAAAGCGCTGACCAGGTGCAACGGGGCCGTGTTTTTCTTGCCGGAGCGGCGACTGGTCTTGCCGTCTAGGGCAACCACTTGCGGAGAAAGGGCCGGTAGGATCGCCGCAACCCAACAGCGGAAGGCCTGCTCGAACTCCTCTGGATCGATCAGGCTGAATAGCCGTCCAAAGGTGTCGTGTGAGGGAATGCCGTGGGGTAGTTTCAGAATACGGCGGAACCAGTCCAGCCGCTGCTCAGCCCAGAGTTCGATTTCGATGAAGGTGTCAGCGCCGGCAAGCACGCCGCAGATAGCCACGACCAGTGTTTCGACCAGGTCGTGACGAATCTTGCCCTGCTGACGGGGATCATTGATGGCGACCAGAACATCGGAGATTGGTATGTGATGCGACATTGCAGGGCATCCTGAGTAGAGAGGCGCTCAGGATGCCCGCTGGGAAAGGACTCATTCAAATCGGCAGGCGTTCATGCGATTGCCCTGCAACGCCTGTTTAGATGCTGGTAGATGCGAATTTTTTGGCGTACAGTCAAAATTTTCTGATGGTTGCTTAGTGTGTTGGCGCTGATGGAAAATTGACCCACCCTGCCGATTGAAATTTGACCCAGGGCGGATTGCTGATTTTGTTAC
>NZ_JAJSRO010000042.1:0-14674 GCF_021283425.1 Pseudomonas sp. NMI542_15
GCGTTCTCGATGGTGACGCTGACAGTCGAACCGTTGTTGTAGACGTCGTTCGCCGGGGTCTGGAAATCAACGCTGCCCTGGGTTTTGCCGGCTTCAACGGTGATGGTCTGGCCATTGGACAGGGTCACGGTTACCGGCGTCTGGGCAGGGTTGCTCAGGGTCACGGTGTAGGTGATCACGCCACCTTCAGTGACGCTTGGCGAAGCGGTCAGGGTCGCAGTGGTGTTGTCGACCGAATCGTTGATCGTGGTCTGCGCCGGGGTCGGATTCGGGGTCAGCTGTTCGAAGTTACCACCGGTAGCGCCAGTAATAGTTGTGCTGACGGTCGAGCCGTTGTTGTAGACGTCGTTCGCCGGGGTCTGGAAGTCAACGCTGCCTTGGGTCTTGCCCGCTTCAACAGTGATGGTCTGGCCGTTGGACAGGGTCACAGTCACTGGCGTCTGGGCAGGGTTGCTCAGGGTCACGGTGTAGGTGATTACGCCACCTTCAGTGACGCTTGGCGAAGCGGTCAGGGTCGCAGTGGTGTTGTCGACCGAATCGTTGATCGTGGTCTGCGCCGGGGTCGGATTCGGCGTCAGCTGCTCGAAGTTGCCACCGGAAGCGCCGGTTATGGTTGTGCTTACAGTCGAACCGTTGTTGTAGACGTCGTTCGCCGGCGTCTGGAAGTCGACGCTGCCCTGGGTCTTGCCCGCCTCAACGGTGATGGTCTGGCCATTGGACAGAGTAACGGTTACCGGCGTCTGGGCAGGGTTGCTCAGGGTCACGGTGTAGGTAATCACACCGCCCTCGGTCACCGACGGATTCGCCGTCAGTGTCGCAGTGGTGGTGTCGATGGTATCGGTAACCTGGGTAACCGCCGGCGCTTGCGGCACAGTCACCGTCAGGCCGTTGCCACCGGTGGTACCCGTTACAGTTGCCGAGATCTGGCCACCGTCGATATACGGCGTGTCATTTGCCGGAACCACGACATTGACGCTGCCGCTGGTCTGCCCGGCCGGGATGACGATAACGGCACCGTTAGACAGGGTGACGATCAGGTTGGTGGTCGGCGCTTGGCCAACCGTAGCGGTATAGACGATTACGCCACCCGCTTCGCTGATGGAAGGAGTGGCGCCAAGAATAAGGTCGGTAGCAACGTTGGTGCCTGTCGTCGGCGTAGTCACCTGGTTGTTGCTGGTGGTATCCAGCAAGCCAACTTCTTCACTATCGAGCGCGCCAGCAAAGCCCAGCCCTTGCGTCGGGAACCCGACGGTAGCGTCTACCCGGCCCGCGGTTTCCTCCAGCATCACAAAGCTGTGACCACCGCCCAGCGCGCCGCCGCCCGCTGCGGACGGGCCGGCTGCGGTGGCCTCAAGCTCGGTAGTCGGGTCGACACCTGCAGCGATCGCCTGTTGCAGTTCTTCCACCGACGGTGCGGCCTGTGCGGTCGCCTGGCTCAGGTCGGTGCTGCTGTCGGGCGCATCGGCACTCCACTGGCTGTCACGGCCAAGGTCAAGCAGACGGCCATCGGCCAGCTCAAGAGTAACTGCGCCACCCGGGCCAGTGAGTACTTCCTCACCTGCCAACAGGCGGTCCCCTTCGATGAGCACACGGCGAATACCCTCTGGGGATACCGCAATAACCTGGCCGACAATGCTTTTGACGATGGCTACAACGCTGCTCATTGGACTCTCCGTGTGACCCTATGGGTACTTCCCTGCCAGAGCGGCACTCGCAGCCACTTCAGGCGGAACTATGTCGATGATCTCTTGACGCTTTTTTTCGTCAATTTTTCGTCTATAACTATTTGGAATTACTTAAATGCCAAACTATTGACCTTATACAGGCCATCCTAAACAATCGGCAATGTAATGTCACATTGATATTTGTACCTTAGCCAACGGTTCATTCAGAACAAATGTCGTACATCATCGAAAGCGCGCTCAACGCTATTTTCGGCAACATTTATTACACCCTGAGTCGGTATTTTATGCTGCTGACAATCCCCCCCTTCAGCAACCGTCAAGCCTGCAGACGTCAATTTAAAAGCGCCCGGGCTGCCGGGTTTAGACAAGCACAAACCTTGCCTTAAACCCGACGGGCAGGGGCATCAAAACCCGCAAAACCAGGGGATTGTATAGCCGCACGAGCCAACACCAGCCGCTGAGCGCGTGACGTGCAACAACACTTCATCGCAGATCAAAGGGATAGAGAACGATTGCGCAGATAACCACACGGCGATGATGGCAAACCATTGACGATTTCTGAACCAGAACCGAGCGTGCAAACAGACTTACGCCGATGAATTTTAACGATCGATACCTATAAGACCGTCAACAAATCAGCGCCCATTTACTGACGACGAAAAAGATCGATCACCGACGGCAATTCTCACTCGCCCCGCGGGCAGTCTATGCTGCTGAAAATGCTTCAGCCTGCATGCACACTGGATCAAAAATGAAACACCCTTGCTCAGGAGCAGCCTGGTAGCAATGAACGACGTACAATTGTTTACTCAGTATCGATTCGAGGCGACCATTGGCCGTCTGCTCAGCCAAAGGGCCTTGTAGGCCTCACCTACACCGCTTGGCAGTACCATTGAACGCCAGGGCGAGCCGGCCCGACCTTAATGCCGGCACAGCCACCCCACCCACCACAAGGATGAAGAGAGCGCCGCGTGGAATCTGAAGTCAGTCGAGTCCAACTCAACCATGATCCACGCAGTCAGCATGACGATCCCTTGCTGGATAGCCTGCTGAGCCTGTGTGTCCTGCACCAGAAACCCGCCAGTCGGGTCATGCTGACCACCGGGCTGCCGCTACCCGCCCAGCGCCTGAGCCCCGAGCTGCTGCCCCGCGCCGCCGCCCGGGCCGGTCTGCAAGGGCGCCTGTTGCAGCGCAAGCTGGAACAAATCCCGAGCATCGCCATGCCTGCGATGCTGCTGCTAAAGGAAGGCCGCAGTGCCGTCCTGCTGGGCTGGGAGAACGAAGACACCGCGCGCCTGTTGCTCAGCGAGAGCGATGGCGGCGAGGTGCATGTAAGCCGCGAAGCCCTGCAAAGCGACTATAGCGGCCGGGTGTTCTTTGCCCAGCCGCAGCACAAGTTCGACGTCAACCACGGCAACCTCATCCCGCGGGCAAAGTCGTGGTTCCGCGATACCCTGCTGCGCAGCAAGTGGCTGTATATCGACGCCATCGCCGCCAGCCTGGTGATCAACCTGATCGCCCTGGCCGCGCCGCTGTTCGTGATGAACGTGTACGACCGTGTAGTGCCCAACCAGGCAACGTCAACGCTCTGGGTGCTGGCCATCGGTATCGCCGGCGCCTACATCTTCGACCTGATCCTCAAGGGCCTGCGCGGCTTGTGCCTGGACCTGGCCGGCAAGAAGACCGACCTGATCATCTCGGCGACGCTGTTCGAGCGCATCGTCGGCATGTCGATGAAGTACCGCCCGGCCAGGGTCGGCAGCTTTGCCCAGAACATTCACGAGTTCCAGGGCCTACGCGACTTCCTCGCCTCACTGACCCTGACCAGCCTTATCGACCTGCCGTTCACCGTCCTTATCCTGATCGTCATCGCCATCATTGGCGGGCACTTGGTGTGGATCCCGATCATTGCCTTCCCGCTGGCCCTGGGCATCGGCTACGCCTTGCAACGGCCGCTGATGGCGACCATGGAACGGACCATGGCCCTGGCCTCCGAGCGCCAGTCCAGCCTGATCGAGACCCTCGCCGGCCTGGATGCGGTAAAGGTCAACAACGCCGAAAGCGAACGCCAGTACATGTGGGAGCAGACCCTCGGCACCCTCAGCCGCCTGGAACTGCGCGTGAAGGTGCTGTCGAGCCTGGCGATGAACATCACCCTGCTGATCCAGCAGCTGGCTGGCGTGGCGATGATCTGCGTCGGCGTGTACCTGATCATCGACGGCAACCTGAGCATGGGCGGCCTGGTGGCGTGCTACATGCTCAGCGGCCGTGCCCTCGGCCCGCTGGGCCAGCTCAACGGTTTGCTCGCCCGCTACCAGCAGGCCAAGGTAACCATGGTTGCCACCGACCACATGATGGAACTGCCGCAAGAGCGCAACTTCGAGGAGCGCCCACTGAGCCGTAAGGTACTGCAGGGCAGTGTCGAGTTCCGCGGGGTCGATTTCACCTACCCGAACCAGCAGAACATGGCGCTGAAAAACATCAACCTGACCATCCGCCCCGGCGAGAAGGTCGGCATCATCGGGCGCAGTGGTTCGGGCAAGAGCTCGCTGGCCAAGCTCATCGTCGGCCTGTATGAGGCCGATGGCGGCTCGCTGCTGGTCGATGGCGTGGATATTCGCCAAATCGACGTCAGCGAACTGCGCCACAACATCGGCTATGTACCGCAGGACATCCAGCTGCTGGCCGGCACCCTGCGCGACAACCTGGTCAGCGGTGCCCGCTACATCGAGGACGAGCTGATCCTGCAGGCCGCCGAGCTGGCAGGTGTGCATGAATTCGCCCGCTTGCACCCGGACGGTTACGAACTGCAAGTGGGTGAGCGCGGGCAGAACCTGTCCGGCGGCCAGCGGCAGAACGTCGCCCTGGGCCGTGCGCTGCTGCTCAACCCGCAGATCCTGTTGCTGGACGAGCCCACCAGTGCCATGGACAACACCGGCGAAGAGCGCCTCAAGCAGCGCCTGCAAGCGGTGGTGGAAGGCAAGACGGTGCTGTTGGTCACGCACCGCGCCTCGCTGCTGTCGCTGGTGGACCGGCTGATCGTGATCGATCGCGGGCAGATTGTCGCCGACGGCCCGAAAGCCGCGGTCATGGATGCGCTGAAGAAGGGGCAGATCAGTGTTGCATAAGCTGGATATTGGGCAATTCAAGGATGGCCTGCGGCGCTACTTCAAAGGTTCCGATTCACTGGGCGGGCAGCCGCTGCCAGAGGTCAACAAGGCCCTGATCGAAGATGCGCCGCGGGTTGTGCGGCTGACCATCTGGGGCGTGATCCTGTTCTTCGTGTTCTTGATCGTGTGGGCCAGCGTCGCCCCCATCGACGAGGTCACGCGGGGCGAAGGCAAGGCCATTCCGTCTTCCAAAGTGCAGAAGATTCAGAACCTGGAGGGCGGTATCGTCGCCGAAATCTTCGCCAAGGAAGGGCAAATCGTCGAAGTCGGCCAGCCATTGCTGCGTCTGGATGAAACCCGCTTCGCCTCCAACGTTGGTGAAACCGAAGCTGACCGACAGTCCATGGCTCTGCGGGTCGAACGCCTGAGTGCCGAGGTAGAGGACCGCCCGCTGAAGATCGACGAAGAACTGCGCAAAGCGGCACCAAGCCAGGCAGCCAGTGAAGAGTCGCTGTACCAGAGCCGGCGCCAGCAACTGCAGGACGAAATTGGCGGCCTGCAGCAGCAGCTGGTCCAGCGCCAGCAAGAGCTGCGTGAGTACAGCTCCAAACGCGCCCAGTACGCCAACAGCCTTGAGTTGCTGCGCAAAGAAATCGGCATGTCCGAACCGCTGGTGGCAACCGGCGCAATCTCCCAGGTCGAAGTGCTGCGCCTGCGCCGCGCCGAAGTGGAGAACCGTGGGCAGCTGGACTCCACCGCGCTGGCCATCCCCCGTGCCGAGGCGGCCATCCGCGAGGTGCAAAGCAAGATCGAGGAAACCCGAGGCAAATTCCGCAGTGAAGCGCTGACCCAGCTGAACGAAGCACGCACCGAGCTGAACAAGGCCACGGCCACCAGCAAGGCACTGGACGATCGGGTGCACCGCACCATGGTCACTTCGCCTGTACGCGGTATCGTCAAGCAGATGCTGGTCAACACCATTGGTGGGGTGATCCAGCCTGGCAGCGATATCATCGAGGTGGTACCACTGGACGACACGCTGGTCATCGAAGCGAAGATCCTGCCCAAGGACATCGCCTTCCTGCACCCTGGCCAGGAGGCAACCGTCAAGTTCACGGCCTACGACTACACCATCTACGGTGGGCTCAAGGCCAAGCTGGAGCAGATCGGCGCCGACACCATCACCGACGAAGACAAAAAGACCACCTACTACCTGATCAAGCTGCGCACCGACCGCAGCCACCTGGGAACCGACGAGAAGCCGTTGCTGATCATTCCGGGGATGGTGGCGACGGTGGATATCATGACCGGCAAGAAGACCATCATGAGCTACTTGCTCAAGCCGATCATGAAGGCGCGTTCGGAGGCGCTGCGCGAGCGCTGACAGACGAGATATGAATGCCCCAGGGTCAACGCAACACCTGTAGGAGCGGGTTTACCCGCGAAGCAGGCAACGCGATGGATGGCACGGGCTTCGCCCGTGTTCGCGGGTAAACCCGCTCCCACAGGTACGGCGCTGGTGCCACGGGCAGCGTCGTATCTGCTGGGTTGTCGGTGGCCAAGTGTGATCAGCGCCAGGGCGCAGGTTCACCTACCAGTTGCCCCTGAATGCCGCCTACCCCCATCTCCTGCAACACCCGCCGCTCACCTTCTGTCTCGACCCGCTCAGCAATCAGCGGCAGGTCGATGCTGTGCGCCGCACGCTGGATCGCCTCGATGAACAGCCGCTTGTGCTGCTCATGGTCGATGTTGCGAATGTAGCTACCGTCAATCTTCAGGTACGCCAGGCCCAGGTGGGCCAGGTTTCCGATCATGCTGAAGCGCCCGCCAAAGCGCTGCAACGCTAGCCCGAAGCCCAACCCGTGCAGGCGCCGGGTGAGTTGTTCCAAGGCTGCCTGCTCAGGCAACTGTTCCTCGCCAATTTCAAAAACCAGCCGCGGGCCGAGCGCCGCATTCTGGCCCAGCAGTTCAAAGATGCGGTGCAGGGCCTTGGGATCGGCCAATGTAGCGGCGGACAGGTTCAGCGCCAGCACCTGGTCATGCCCACGCAGGTGCGTCAACACTTTCTCCAGCACCAGCACGTCCAGTCGCGGCATCCAGCCAAAGCGCTCCAGCCAGGGCAGGAAGCGGCCCGCCGGCAATGCCTCGCCCTGACCATCCTGCAAGCGTGAAATCACCTTGTGGTGCAGTACCCGTTGCACCGAAGTGCAATCCACCACCGGCTGGAAGAACAGCTCGAAATGCCCATTGTTGAACGCCTGATCGAGCCGCTCGTGCCAGGCGTGCTGGCTATCGGCAGCAACTGCAGCCACGCCTTGTTCAAGGCATACCCACCCTGGCGTTGGCTGGTTTTCGGCACGGGCCAAAGCCTCATCGGCGAGCTTCAGCAAAGCCTGTGGAGAATCGCCTGGGCTGAACGGCGCGAGGCCAATACAAGCCACCGGGTCGATATCACTGGCGCCCGTTTCGTGCAGGCTCTGCAGCGTTGCCTCCAAGGCCTGGGCAAGGTTTACCGCTTCTTCATGCACCATGCCCGGCGCCAGCACGGCAAACTCGCCACCGCGGCTGCGGGAAATCAGGTCGTTGGTTTCCGGGAAGCTGGCACAGGTGCGGCGCAACTGCTCACCCACGGCCTGCAACAACTGGTCGGTACGCTGGCCGCCAAGGCGTGCGTTCAGCCCCGCCAGCCCTTGGACACGCAGTAACAGCAGGTAGCCGGCGCGCGCGTCCTCCAGGTTGCTTACCCGGGTGTTCAACTGCATTTCGAAATAGCGGCGGTTCGATAGCCCGGTCAGGCTGTCCTGGTAGGACTCTGCACGCAGTCGTTCGCTGCGCTCGGCCTGCTCGGTGAACAGCGCCTTGAGCTTCTCGACCATCTGGTTCATCGCCTGCACCACACGGCGCAGCTCCGGTGTGCGCGGCAACTCAGGCAGGCTGAGGAATTCACGACGCGCAATGGCGTGGGATTGCTCGACCATATAGTCCAGCGGCCGCAACTGGCGGCGCAGCAGCAAGGCGCCGAGCACGGCGCTGGCCGCTCCGCACAGCAGCAACCAGCCCAAGCTGCCCAAGGCGCTTTGCCAGAGTTTGGCAATGGCAAACATGGGGTGGCTGATCACCTCTACCCGCGCGGCCTGTTGCCAGCCACGGCTGACGATGGCGTCGCCACCAGCGGCCTCAAGGCCAATCAGGTGCACGAACCAGGCAGGTACGCCGCCAGGGTCCGGCTCCGCGTGGCGCTCCACCAGCACGGCATTGGAGCCCAGATCGACGACCTTGATGCTCGCATAGTAACCACTGTCGAAGATCGAGCTGACCATCAGCTCGACCATCGCCGGGTCGTCGATATTCGGCGTCAGCGATAACGCCAGCGCGGTCGCTGCATCCTGGGCGTGCGACCGCAGCTGGTTGACATACTGGCTGCGTGAGCTTTCCAGGCTGACCATGAAACTGCCACTGAAGGCGACTACCAGGAACAGGCAAATGGCCAACAGCAATTGTTTGAACAGTGACATCTGTGCTCCTTCAGTAAACCGGCTCGGCCGGGAACCCTTCGGCCTGCATTTTCTTCAGCAAATCCTGCCAGCGTGACAGCCGCTTGGTATCGCCGACCTTCTTGTTGCCTGTTGCGCCCGTCAGCCACAAGCCTTCGCCATTGAAAGCGTAAACCGGCAGCAGGTCGGTACGTTGGCTTGCCGGCTTGATGGCATCCATCAGGCTATCGAGCACCAAGGGCTGGGCCTGTGGGTTCGAATAATAAGTCAGGACCATGTGTGCCCGGTTCTGCCGCAACGCCTTGACGTAGGTGATGCGTAGTTTTTCGCTGGGTATACCCATGCGCCGCAGGCTGAAATATTTGGCGATGGCGTAGTCCTCGCAGTCCCCGGCACCTTTGATCAGTGCCTGCACCGGTGTCGCCCAGTAGTCGACCTCGTGCCACAGGTCGATGTCCTCTACATAGCGCAATTGCTGGTTGAAGAAACGGTTGACCACTTGCAGCCGCTCAAGCTCAGTACCCTGCTTCTGCGTGGCCATCAGGTTCTGCCACGCATCGATACGGCCCTGCCCGGCACCCAGAGGGCCATACAGGGCCTGCGACTTGCGGCTGATCTGGGAGAAATCCCAATCCGCGTGCAAGCCGCCCAGCAGCAGACTGCCCAGCAGCGCGGCAAAGCCGACACATCGCACAACGGTTTTGAACATCCAGGATATCGCCACTGCCAAGCCCTGTTCAGGCCAGTCGAAAGCAGCGATGGTGCGGCTTGCTACCGCAAAAAACAATGGCACCCTGCAATCATGCATCCGCCTGTCAGCCCGCCTACACTTTCTGTTTATATCCTTCTATAGCCTGCTTCCTTTGGCACGTGACTTCATCCACCATAGCCGCGCTTTTGGGGCGCCCGTTCCAATCCGGGCCTTGGTTTGACAACTCCCCCAAGCTGTTACTAGTGTCATTGGATCCAACTTTAGTCATCGTTGAGGCAGACGTCGCGTGGCCGAAAAAATCAAATTGAGCAATGTGCTGGTCAGCGAGCAGCTGTCGCCGCACCAGGCCCGTGCCGTGATCGAAGAACGCCTGCGTAGCGCCATCCTCGATGGCCGCCTGCCCCCTGGCACCGCCGTGCGACAACAAGAGCTCGCCACCTTGTTTGGTGTCAGCCGCATGCCCGTGCGCGAAGCCCTGCGCCAGCTTGAAGCGCAATCGCTGCTGAAAGTGGAGATGCACAAAGGTGCGGTGGTTGCGCCGCTGATCGGCGAGGATGCGGTGGATACCTATGCCCTGCGTGTTCTGCTGGAGAGCGAAGCGCTGCGCCAGTCTATCCCGCTGCTGGATGCCAGCGACATCGCCAGCGCACGTGGCTATATCCAGCAACTGGAGAACGAAACCCGCCACGCCGAAATCGGCCGACTGAATCGCTTGCTCCATATGACGTTGTACAGCAAGGCGTCGAACAGGAAGCTGTTGCGACTGATCGAGGACGAACTGAACGAAGAAGAACGCTTCCTGCGTTTTCATCTTTCATCCATGGGCTTGGGCAAGCTGACCCAGGACGATCACAACGCACTGGTAGATGCCGCCAGCGACAAGCTGGTGGACGAGGCGGTAGCGGTGCTGGAACGGCACCTCAATAGCGGGGCTTTGGTGATCCGCAACTATCTTGATACCCAGCGAGGGCGTTAGCCCGTAACTGGCCTTATGTGCGGGGCGAGCAGATGGGTTGCAAATTCAGCTCGCCGCGCCAACAATGAGACTAATTATCATTCATGTCCATTGATGCCAGCACCCTCCCCCTATGCCCAGCAATGACTCCGTGCAAACGCTCTACAGTGACCACCACGGTTGGTTACACGCCTGGCTACGCAGCAAGCTGGGCAATGCCGCCGATGCCGCAGACCTGGCCCATGACACCTTCGTCCGCTTGCTGCAACGCCGCGAACACCTGCAGCTAAACACCCCTAGGGCCTTCTTGCGCACGGTAGCCCGTGGGCTGATCATCGATCACTGGCGCCGCGAGGAGCTGCACCGGGCCTACCTGGAGGCATTGGCCCATGTGCCGGAAGCACAGTCTCCATCAGCCGAAACCCGCGAGCTGCTGCTGGAGTTGCTTGAACGTATTGCGCGCATGCTCGACGGCCTCAAACCCAAGGTACGTCGCGCCTTCCTCCTGGCCCAATGCGAGGGGCTGAAGCATCAGGCCATTGCCGAGCAGATGGGGATCTCAGTGCGTACGGTGGAGCGTTACATCGCTGATGCGCTCTACCATTGCTATGTGCTGCGCTACGAAGACGAGTGTTGAGCCAATGAGTGCCGCACGCCCTGATGCAAAAGCGGTCAAGCAGGCCATCCAGTGGATGCTGCGTCTGCGTGAGAGCGGGCATGAGCCGACCTTGCAGCAACAGTGCGCGCAATGGCGCAGTGCCCACCACGAACATGAGCAAGCCTGGCAACGGGTAGTACACCTGCATCAGGACCTTGACCTGCGCTCGATCCCGGGTGCAGGGCTGGCGTTGCAGACCCTGGAAACCAGCCAGCAGCGCCTGCACCGCCGGCAAGCGCTGAAGCTGCTTGGCGGCGTTGTCATGGCTGGGTCGGCGGCATGGCTGGCCAAGGACCTCGATGCCATCAGTGCGTGGGCGTCGGACTATGCCACCGGCACCGGTGAGCGACGCGTCTTTACCTTGCCTGGTGGCTCACTGCTACAACTCAATACCCGCAGTGCTGTGGACCTGGCCTTCAATGAGCAGCAGCGTATGGTCCGCCTGAAGCAGGGGGAGCTGATGATTACCTGCAACGCCCGGCATCCCGTACTGGTACAAACTCGCGATGCGCTGCTGGAAGGGTTCGAAGGACGCTTTGTAGCCTATCAGGACAACGACTGCACACGTGTCAGCGTCAGCCACGGCAAAGTGGCGATCCACCGACCTGGCAATGGTCAATTGCTGTGGATTGAAAGCGGCCAGAACTGGCGGCTGGATGCTGAGGGGGCGCACCCGCTCGCGCACCTGAACATGGATGCGATGGCCTGGACTGAAGGGCTGATCGTTACCCAGGACATGCGCCTGTCCGACTTCCTCGCGCAGGTCAGCCGTTATCGCCATGGTTACCTGGGCTGCAGCGACGAGATCGCCGATCTGCGCCTGTCGGGGGTGTTCCGCCTCGAAGATCCGGAACGTTTGCTCCAGCTGCTGCCACAGACACTGCCCGTTAGGCTTCGTCACCGTACACGCTGGTGGGTACGTGTAGAGAGCATGACCTGACAACGCCTTGTTGATTTATGGCGGGTTTTCAATCGCGGTCCGGCTAGGACAGTAAGCGACACCTTCTGCCCTCAACTCTTCAACGGACCCTGCATGCCTATCAACCCGGTGGTAACCGACACTTCCAACTTGAATGATTATCGACCTGTCCTGCAATCAGCACGCTTGCGCCACGCTGTCCGGGCGGCTCTGTTTGGTACTGCATTGGGCTTGGCATTTGCTCCGCAACTTTGCGCAGCGGCTGCAACAGCTCAAGTGAGTCATCACTATGCAATCCCGGCCGGTCAACTGGCCGACGTTCTCAATCAGTTTGCCCGCCAGGCCGGCATAACCCTGTCGAGTACACCTCAGCTCACAGATGGCCTGCGGTCTGACGGCCTTCAGGGGCAGTACGCTACCGATCAAGCACTGCGCCAAATGCTCAATGGCAGCGGCCTGGAAGCCGTCAGCCAGGATGGACGTAGCTATGTGCTGCAGGTACAGCCCCAGGACACCGCCCTGTCATTGCCGGACACCGATATCCGTGGCTTCTCCCTCGGTAATGCGCTCGGCAGCATGGAGGGTTACAACGCTACGCACAGCCAAGTGGCGACCAAGACGAGCACACCGTTGGTGGAGACGTCCCAATCCGTCTCGGTCGTTACTCGCCAGCAGATGGACGACCAGGGCTCACAGACCGTTGCCCAGGCCATGCGCTACACGCCTGGGGTGATGACCAATCCTTACGGTGCCACCCATCGCTATGACTATGTCGCGATGCGCGGCTTCAACGACGGCTCTGTGGATAACATCTACGTCGATGGCCTCAAGTCGATGGGCGACAACGGCACCTACAGCACCATGCAGGTAGACCCGTACTTCCTGGAGCGCATCGACATTCTCAAGGGCCCATCTTCGGTACTGTATGGGCGAAGCTCGCCGGGGGGCCTGGTCGCCCTGACCACCAAGAAGCCGCTGTTTACTCCCTACCATCAGGTTCAGGCCACGGTTGGCACCCAAGGCCAGCGTGGCATGGGTTTCGATTTCAGTGGCCCTGTAGATGATGACAAGCGCATTGCTTATCGCCTGACAGGCCTGGCGGATGCATCCGATACCCAGTTCGACCACAACAAGGAAGAACGCTACACCATCGCCCCGGCCATCAGCGTCGACTTTACCGAAGACACCTCGCTCACATTGCAGGCTTACCTCCAGCACGACCCTAACGGCGGGTACCATGGCGGTAACCCTGCAGACGGCATGCTGCACAAACGCAACGGCTTGCGCTTGTCAGACCACTTCTTCGAGGGCGAGCCGGGCATCGACAATTACGAACGTACCCAGCAGTCGTTCAGCTACCAGTTCGAGCACCGCTTCAATGATGTGTTCACCGCGCGGCAGAACTTCCGTTACCAGGATTCCGACGTCTCCATGGACCAGGTGTACTCAGCCGGCTGGACGGATGCCGACAGCAACATCCTCAACCGCGCCTATACCGGCGGCGACGAGCGCCTGCATTCGTACATCATCGACAATATGCTGCAGGCGGAATTCTTCACTGGAGCTGCCAAACATACCCTGCTGCTGGGCGCCGACTACCAGCGGCGCAAAGCCGACGTCGCATGGCGTTATGGCACGGTCGACCCGCTGGACGCAGCTAACCCGCAGTATGGCAATGGCAACCTTGAGGTCCTGGGCGAAAACCGCTACCAGCGGCGCTTGCAGCAAACAGGTGCGTATCTGCAGGATCTGGTGGAGCTGGACCAGTGGCGCTTCTCCTTGGGGCTTCGTCAGGACTGGGTGAAGGTGTCCGAGGAGAATCGCGACAGCGACACCAAGGTCAACGATCAACGCACCAAATTTACTACTCGGGCCGGGGTGCTCTACCTGTTCGAGAACGGCATTGCGCCCTATGTCAGCTACTCGGAGTCGTTCAATCCCAATACCGTGTCCGACCAGGAAGGCCGCCCCCTGGCACCGACCGAAGGCACTCAATGGGAAGCCGGCATCAAGTATCAGCCTCCGGGCAGCGACAACCTGTTCACCGCATCGGTGTTCCGCATCGAGCAGGAAAACCTGGCTTCGAAGCAGCCTGACGAAAATTTCTATCGCCCGGTAGGTGAAGTACGTTCCCAAGGGCTGGAGCTGGAGGCACATGTGCAGGTGACCGACAGCCTCAAACTGCTAGGCGGCTACACCTTCACCGATATCGAATATTCCCGGTCGATGCCGAGCCTGACGTCGGCCAGCCTGGACAACAAGGGCAATTCGCCAACCCAGGCACCGAAACAGATGTTCTCGCTTTGGGCTGACTACAACTTCCACCAAGGGCCTCTGGATGGCCTGAGGCTGGGCGGTGGCGTGCGGTATGTGGGCTACAGCTGGGTAGATGCGGAAAACAGCATGAAGGTGCCTTCCTACACTGTGTTAGACGCTTCGCTCGGCTATGACCTGGGCAAGGTTGGGCTCAGGGGCGTGGATGTGCGCCTTAACGCCAACAACCTTACCAATGAAAGCTACATCACCTCATGTGCCAGCCTGAACTACTGCTACATGGGTGAGGAACGCAATGTGAGCGCCACGGTCAGCTATCAGTTCTGACCGATACAACTACCCAGAAAAGACAAAGCCCCTGTCTGCATTGCAGACAGGGGCTTTGGGTTTGAATCTTGACGATGACCTACTCTCACATGGGGAAACCCCACACTACCATCGGCGATGCATCGTTTCACTGCTGAGTTCGGGATGGGATCAGGTGGTTCCAATGCTCTATGGTCGTCAAGAAATTCTGTGTGCTGGCCCGTCACTCGGACGTGCCTGCGAATCTCTGTAGTTCCTACTTAAAGACAAAACCCCTACCTGCATGCGCAGATAGGGGTTTTGCGAAATGAATCTTGACGATGACCTACTCTCACATGGGGAAACCCCACACTACCATCGGCGATGCATCGTTTCACTGCTGAGTTCGGGATGGGATCAGGTGGTTCCAATGCTCTATGGTCGTCAAGAAATTCTGTAGCCAGAATGTCCAGATGGACAGCCCAGCGAATTCGGATATGTGATGTTTGTGGTTTGTTGCGAACTTTCGGTTCGTATCATCTTCACCACCGCAATCTGCGTCAGCAAATTGCTTGGGTGTTA
>NZ_JAJSRO010000043.1:0-14247 GCF_021283425.1 Pseudomonas sp. NMI542_15
GCCTGATCCTCGGGGGTTCGATCAGCCAGAGCAACTTCCTCGGTACCGGTAACAAGGTGTCCATCGGGCTGACCCGCAGCGAGTACCAGACCAAGTACAACTTCGGTTTCGTGGACCCCTACTTCACTGCCGACGGTGTCAGCCTGGGCTACAACCTGTTCTACAACAGCACCGACTACAGCGACTACTACGACGATGGCGTTTCGTACTACGCGATCAATAGCTACGGCGCCGGGGTAAGCTTTGGCTACCCGATCAACGAAACCTCGCGCCTGACCTACGGCCTGACCCTGCAGCACGACGACATTTCGCCAGGCACCTACAGCGCCGACGAGATCTACGACTTCATCGCCCGTGAGGGCAAGCGTTTCAACAACCTCAAGGCGTCGATCGGCTGGTCCGAGTCGACCCTGAACAAAGGCGTGCTGGCCACCCGTGGTCACTCCCAGAGCCTGACACTGATGGCCACCACCCCTGGCAGCGACCTGTCATTCTACAAACTGGATTACAACGGCCAGACCTTCCTGCCGGTAACCAACAACACCTCGCTGCGCCTGCACACCACCCTGGGCTACGGCAATGGCTACGGATCCACCGACGGCTTGCCGTTCTATGAGAGCTACACCGCCGGTGGCCAAGGCTCGGTGCGCGGGTTCAAGGATGGCACCCTCGGCCCGCGCAACACCCCGGCCACCGGTACCTACGCCAGCGCCGGCCAGGCTTACTATTCCGACCGCGACACCGATGTGCTGGGGGGCAATATCCTGATTAGCGGCGGCGCCGAATACATCTTCCCGCTGCCGTTCGTGAAGGACCAGAGCCAGCTGCGCAGCTCGTTGTTCGTCGACGCCGGTAACGTGTATGCCGACACCTGTTACCTGTCGACCACCCAGGGCTGCGGCAGCGTCGACCTGGCGCAGATGGCCGTGTCGCTAGGGGTTGGCGTGACCTGGTACAGCCCCATGGGGCCACTGAGCTTCAGCCTGGCGGCGCCGTTGAAAAAACCGGATAACGCCGAGACCCAGATCTTCCAGTTTTCGCTGGGGCAGACGTTCTGAGCCCTTTCTTACGGTGGGAGGGCTCTTGTGGGAGCGGCCTTGTGTCGCGAAAGGGGTGCGGAGCGCCCCCAGGTTTTCAGCTTCACCGCCAACATTGCCGGGGCCGCTTCGCGGCCCTTTCGCGACACAAGGCCGCTCCCACAAACAGCCGCGCACGCCAGGGTTAAGCATTACCCGCTTTTACCCCCGCTTAACCCAAGTTGACAGTCACCTTGCCTAAGCTGGCCAACACTCGAACCCGGCCAGCAGGACACACCCATGCTTCCCTTCACCCCTTGCTTCCCCAACACGCTGCGGCACGATGAAGTACCGCTTGCACTGCTCGACCTGGTCCAGCAACGCCTGGCCACGCTGCTCGGCCCCCGCTTCACGGTGGTACTTGGCGGCAGCGGCAATGGCGCGGGGGTCAGTCATTACCACCTAGCGATCCAGCATAACCAGAGCGGCGTTTCGCTTGAGGACTACGGCGACGTCGGTGCCGGTTTCATCGAGCGCCTGTTGCGCATGGGCGCCCAGGTCAGGGACATGCTCGACTCGGCCACGTTCAGCCGTATGGCAGGGGACGCCCCGGGCCGACCGCTGGTATGGCTCAGCGAGCTGGCCAGCCACGGGGAAAGCATTACAATGCGCGCCCCAATCTGAAATATGTTTTTCTCATGAAATCACTGCTTTACGCCTTAACCTTAGTGTTTTCCTTCACCTTGCCTGCCTTGGCCAACCCCCCGGCGACGTTTACCGAGGCCAAGGTGGTAGCCAAGCAGAAGGTGTACCTGGACCAGGCCAGCAGTGCCATGGGTGACCTGTACTGCGGTTGCAAATGGACCTGGGTGGGCAAGTCGGGTGGGCGCATCGATGCCGCTTCGTGCGGTTACCAGACGCGCAAGCAGCAAAACCGTGCCGAACGCACCGAGTGGGAACACATCGTGCCCGCCTATACGTTCGGCAACCAGCGCCAGTGCTGGAAGAACGGCGGCCGCGAGCATTGCGTGGACAACGACCCAGTGTTCCGCGCCATGGAGGCCGACCTGTTCAACCTCTACCCGGCCGTGGGCGAGGTCAACGGCGACCGCAGCAACTTCAACTACGGCATGGTCGCTGGCAATGCCGGCGAGTATGGCCAGTGCACCACCAAGGTCGATTTCGTCCAGCGTGCCGCCGAACCGCGCGATGAAGTCAAAGGCCTGGTGGCTCGCACCACGTTCTACATGTTCGACCGTTACCAGCTGAGTATGTCGCGCCAGCAGCAACAACTGCTGATGGCCTGGGACAAACAGCACCCGGTATCGGCCTGGGAGAAAGAGCGCGACCGGCGCATCGCCGCCATCATGGGGCATGCCAACCCGTTCGTGAGCGGCGAGCGCAAGTGGACGGCCGACTACAAGCCGGTTGGCAGTGGCGTGGTACAGGCGGTGCCGGCGAAAGCCGCCAAGCCAGAGCCCAAGCCGAGCCTGGCCAGTGTCCAGTCAGTCGGGGCCGTGCTTGGCAACCGCAACAGCCACGTATATCACCTGTCTGTAGGCTGCCCGGGCTACAACCAGGTCGCAGCCAAGAACCAGGTGACCTTCGCTAACGAGGGTGAGGCGCAGGCAGCGGGCTATCGCAAGGCAGGTAACTGCCGATAGACCTGTATTGTACGGGGGCCGTATAGCGGCCCCTTGTTCTCACGTTCTGCACACCTCATTCACCAAATTTGCCGGCCGCTCACCGGCCAGCGCGCTCAGCAGGTTGTCTACCGCGCAACGCGCCATGGCCTGGCGGGTTTCCTCGGTCGCGGAGCCGATATGCGGTGTCGCTACCACGTTATCGAGCTGCAACAGCGGAGAGTCTACTGATAGCGGCTCCTGCACAAACACATCCAGCCCCGCGCCACGTATGCGCCTGGCCCGCAACGCTTCGACCAGCGCCTGCTCATCCACCACGCGCCCCCGTGAGATGTTCACCAGGATCGCCTCAGCCTTCATCAACGCCAGCTCTCGTGCACCGATCAGGCCTTCGGTACTGACGCTCAGCGGCACGGTCAGGCAAACGAAATCTGCCTGCTGCAACAACTCATCCAGGCTGCACTGGCGTGCCGCATGGCGCGCCTCCACCTCCGGTTTGGCACGTTGGCTGTGATACAGCACACGCATGCCGAAGCCGGCTGCCGCGCGCCGGGCCAAAGCCTCGCCGATGCGGCCCATGCCGACGATGCCCAGCGTCTTGCCGTGCACATCACTGCCAAAATGCCCCGGCCCCAGGTTGGCCTGCCAATGGCCGTCACGCACCCAGTTCGCCAGTTCCACCACCCGCCTGGCGGTAGCAAGCATCAAGGCAAAGCCGGTGTCGGCAGTGGTTTCGGTCAGCACGTCAGGTGTGTTGGTCAGCATCACGCCACGCCGGCTGAGTTCGGCAACATCGTAGTTGTCCACGCCCACCGAAACGCTGGACACCACTTCCAGCTGCGGCGCCAAGTCAAGCAGGCTGGCATCCAGGCGCAGGCTGGCCCCCAACAACCCATGCGCCCCCGGCAACGCGTCGCGCAGCCGGGCCAGGCCATCTGGCTGTGTGGTGTCCACCCAGGTCACCTCAACGTGGTTTTGCAGGCGTGCCATCAAGTCGTCGGACAGGCGTTTGTAAAGGACGATTCGCTTCTTCATTTCAGGTTTCCTGAGGGTTCATGGCCAGCCTCGCGCTGGCGCGCTTGGCCCGGCCGGACGTCTGGGGGGTATTGAGTGCAGCGGTCAGCGCCACAGCTGCCAGCAGCGCGCCGCACATGAACAGGTAAGAGGCGCCGGGCCCGCCGGTAGCGCCATTGAGGTAGCCCACCAACCACGAACCGCCGAACGAGCCCAACGCGCCCATGCTGTTGATCAGCGCCATGGCCCCGCCTGCGACGTTTGCCGGCAGAATCTCCGGCACGATTGCGAAGAACGGGCCATAGGGCGCGTACATGCAGGCGCCTGCGACCACCAGCAACGCGTACGACAGCCAGAAATGTTCGCTGCCCAACGCGTACGAGCCATAGAACGCCACAGCGGCAACCAGCAGCGGCGGCCAGACGAAGCGCTTGCGCTTTTGCAGGCGGTCGGACGCCCAGGACACGCCCACCATCGCCAGTACCGCCGCCAGGTAAGGCACCGAGGCCAGCCAGCCGGCCTGCACGATATCGACGTTGGCCGCCTGCTTCAGAATCGACGGCAGCCACAGCACGAAGCCGTACACGCCAATGCTCCAGCAGAAGTACTGCAGCGCCAGAATGATCACCTGTCGCGAGCGGAACGCCTCGCGATAGTTCTTTACCGGCTTGATGCCCTGTTGCTCAGCGGCCAGGGCCTGCGCCAGGTCGGCCTTTTCCTGAGCGCTCAGCCACTTCACCTGGGCTGGGCGGTCATCCACCAGGCGCCACCAGAAGAATGCCCAGATCACCGCAGGCAGGCCTTCGATGATGAACATCCAGCGCCAGTCGTAATGCTTGATCAGGTATCCCGACACCACCGACATCCACAGGATGGTCACCGGGTTGCCGAGCATCAGGAAGGTGTTGGCGCGCGAGCGCTCGGCGCGGGTGAACCAATGGCACAGGTACACCAGCATTGCCGGCATGACGGCGGCCTCCACCACCCCGAGCAGAAAACGGATACCGATCAGCATGTAGACGTTGCTGACCATGCCGGTGAGCGTGGCAAGGCCGCCCCACAGGATCAGGCAGACGAAGATCAGCTTCTTCACGCTGCGCTTTTCGGCGTAAATGGCGCCGGGTACCTGGAAGAAGAAGTAACCGAGAAAGAACAGCGCGCCCAGCAGGGAAGACAACACGGGTGTGATGTGCAGGTCTTCGGCCATGCCAGAGGCAGCGGCGAAGCCATAATTGGCGCGGTCCAGGTACGCCAGGCTGTAGGTGACGAACACGATCGGGATGATGTACCACCAGCGGCGAGGTGCCAGGCTTTGGCTTTGCATGGTTTTGTTTCTCCTGAGCTTGTTGTTTTTGTCGCAACAGGTCTTTCGGGGCGGCTCACGCGCTTCTGCGCAGGTCGTGGGCCTCCAGTTCATGGCGCTGCGGCAGCCCTTCCATGTCGCCGCGTGACTGCACGGCACGGCTGCCGCACCAGTTGCCGCGCGCGACCGCCTCTTCCACCGCATGTCCCTCAAGTAACGCGCTGAGCACGCCGACAGCAAAGGCATCACCCGCACCGACGGTGTCCAGCACACGGCTGACCGGCACCGGTGCTACCTGCCCTTCGCCCTTGGCGCTGCGGTAGTAGGCGCCGGCGTCGCCCAGCTTGATCACCACCAGTTCCACCCCTTGGTCGAGGTAGAACCCAGCGATGTCCGCCGGGGTGTGCTGGCCAGTCAGCAACCGCCCCTCCTCCAGGCCCGGTAAAACCCAATCGGCCTTGGCGGCCAGGGCATTGATTTCGCGCACCATGCTGCTTTGATCGGGCCAAAGCGAGGGGCGCAAGTTAGGGTCGAACGAGATGCTGCGCCCGGCTGCGCGCATGGCATCCAGCAGCGCGTGGGAAAGCGCCCGGCAGCCTTCCGACAGCGCCGGCGGGATGCCGGTGGCGTGCAGATGGCGTGCCTGCAGCAAGCCTGGGCCTAGCGATGTGGGCGACAGCTTGCTGGCTGCCGAACCACGGCGAAAGTACTCCACTGCCGGGTCGCTGCCATCATCGCAGCGGGCCTTGAGCTGAAAACCCGTCGGGTAGCAGGCATCCACCTCGACACCGGAACAGTCCAGGCCTTCGCTGCGCAAGCTGTCGAGCACAAAACGGCCCAGTGAATCGTTACCGAAGCGGCTCAGCCAGCGCACCTTGAAACCCAGCCTCGCCAAGCCGATGGCCACGTTACTGTCTGCACCTGCGATGCGTTTGCCGAACTGGCCGACACTGGCCAGGTCGCCTGTCTGCTCGGCAACGAACATGGCCATGGTTTCGCCGAAGCACAGCACATCATGCTCATGCATGGGCCACCTCCTCGCCGGCGCTCAGTGCAGCCAGGCTACGCACTTGTGCCCGGGTGAGCGCCAACAGGTCTTCACCAACCAGAGGGTACTCGACGGCGCGCACCACGCCGGGCGCGAACTCGGCCATCAGCGCTGCCCACGCCTGTAGGTCCGCCGCTTCGGGCGGTGTGGCAACCAGACGGCCATCGGCCCGGCGCTGCACAGCCTTGCAATGTACATAGCGCACCCAACGGCCGAGTTGCCGAGCGGCTTGCCGCGCAGGCTCGTCCTGCCACTGCCAGTTGCCGATGTCGAAAGTCATGCCCAGGCGCAGCCCTAGCGTGTCGGCCCGCAGAAAGAACTGCAGCAGCGGCTCGATCCTGCCACCCTGTGCAGTCTGATCGTTTTCCACCAGCAGCAGCGGCCCATGAGCAGGCAGCAGCGCCGCCAGAGCCATTACATCGCAGTGCTCATCGAAATGCCCCAGCGATACCTTCAGCGCCACCGCGCCAAGCGCCCGAGCGGTCTCCAGCTTCTGCACCAGTCGCGGATCGGGCACGCCTTGCGCGGTCCACAATTCAAGGGGGCTCGAGTACAAGCATTCCAGGCCCAGTGCGGCAACGACTGCACCGAGTGCGGTCGCGTCCGGTGCGCTGGCAAACAATTCTTCGCGCAACTCCACTCGGCTGACGCCAGCGGCTGCCAGCATGTCCAGGAACTGCTCCTGGCCACGTTGCCGCACAAAGTCGGCGCCGTAGCTTGAGAGGCTGATGGAAACGGGGTTCGGGTGCATTGTTTTTATCCTTATGAAACCGGTTTCATTTTTAGTCGGCAGCCGCAGGCGCAAGCCTGCCGTTGCTTACTGGGGTTGGGTTGAGCCGCGGATGATCAGGTTGGCCTTGAAGTCGATGCGGCGGGCGGCGCCGCTGTCGCCGCGCAAGCGATCGAGCAGGCTTTCGAATGCCGCCACACCAATACGCTCGGTGGGTTGGGCCAGTGCCGTGATGCCTTTGCCGACCAAGGGGTACCAGTCGAGGTCGTCGAGGGCAATCAGCCCGACGTCGGCAAACAGATTGCACCCAGCCTCCTGCAGGGCGCGGGTCACTGCCAAGGTGGCAACGCCGTTGAAGGTGAACACTGCTTGCGGGCCATGGCCACGGCCGGCAAGAAACGCAGCCAGTTGGTCCGGCAACCCGGCGTTGATTTCCAGCACCTGCTGACGCATGCCGGGCCGGCGACTGACCGACGCCCCGAATGCCTGCACCCGCTCCAGGCGCGAGCTGGTGCCATCAAGGGGTTCGCTGACCGCCAGGATATCGCGGTAACCTTGGGCCTGCAGGTGGTCGAGGGCCTGCTCGACCGCGTCGGCATTGTCCAGGCCCACCAGGTCGACATTCAGCTCAGGCAATTGGCGGTCGACCAGCACCATGGGGATGTCACGCTGCAGGTTGAGCAATTCGCCGGGGTGATGGCCGAGCGTGTTCACGATCAACCCTTCGACGTTGTAGCTCTGCAGGGCCACCAGGTGGTGACGCTCCTGCTCGTCGTCGCGGTTGGTGTTGCACACCACCAGGCTGTAACCGTGCTGACGGCAGGCGGTTTCCACGCCATGCATCACGGCCACTGAATAGGGGTTGAGAATATCCGCCACCAGCATGCCGATCAGTCGCGTCTGACCGCGCTTCAGGCCGCGGGCCATCTGGTTGGGGCGGTAACCAAGACGTTCGATGACCTCTTCCAGGCGCTTGGCCGTGGCTTCGGCCAGCAATTGGCGATCGCCACCGATGTAACGGGAGACGGTGGCTTTGGAAACACCAGCGACACGCGCCACTTCGCTGATGGTGACCCGTTCGCGGGCATGGGCAGGCGCGTCGGTCATGGGCTGTCCTTATGATTATTGTGATAGCGATGAAACCGGTTTCAATACAGCAAAACTACGGCAGTTCGTCAACCTGCCGTTGGTCAGGAACCGTCTGATTATCTTGAGTTATTATCTGAACAATATCTTATAGGTTCCTGATAAATATGGACTAGATGATAGCTCTGTGGGCGCGGGCATGCCCTCGAAAAATCCAACGCGGTGGCTGGCACGGGCTTCGCCCGTGTTCGCGGGACAAGCCCGCTCCCACAGTGATCGCATCAAGCTTTGAGATATTGAGCAAGGCAGGGGCTCCCACAGAGCGCCTGCCAACGCAATCAGCCGTTTACAGCTCTGTGAGGACGCAGTCAGCGAAGCGACTTCACATCACCGGCCGTAACAGCGCTACCCTGATTACCCCAACTGCTGCGGATGAAGTTCACCACCTCTGCAACCTCCTGGTCGCTGAGGCGCCAGCCGAATGCCGGCATGGTGAAGTTCGAGGGCGCGGTGTGCGTCGCGGGCACCGTCCCCCCCGCCAGCACCACGTGAATCAGCGACGTGGCATCTGCAGTCTGTACCACCGGGTTGCCAGCCAACGCGGGGAACACGCGGGTGTAGCCTTGGCCATCGGTACGGTGGCAGGCCGCGCAGTTGTCGATGTACACCGCCGCCCCGGGTTTGCTGTCGTCGCCCTTCCACAGCGCATCCGCCACCTGCTTGTCGTAGACGTGCGGCTGGTCATTCGGGTTACTCGGCGGCAGGGTCTTCAGGTAGCGGGCGATTGCGGTAAGGTCGGCGTCACTCATATGCTGCATGCTGTGCTCAACCACATCGCTCATGCCGCCGAACACGGCGCTGCGATCACTGCGCCCAGTCTTCAGAAACTGCACCAGTTGCGCCTCGCTCCAGCTGCCCAGGCCATCCTTGTGGTCGCCACGCAGATTTTTCGCAACCCAGCCTTCCAGCGGTGCGCTGCCGGCCAGGAACTGATCGCCATCTGCAGGGCTCAGCGCCTTTTCCTGCATGGTCAGCGCACGTGGGGTATGGCAGGCGCCACAATGCCCAAGGCCTTCGACCAGGTAGGCTCCACGGTTCACCACAGGGTCAGCTGCTGCCGATGCCTGCCAAGGCTTGGCCTCTGGCGCGAACAGGCCGCGCCAGATTGCCAGTGGCCAACGCATGCTCAGCGGCCAGGGAATGTCAGTGGCCTTGTTCGTTTGTTCGACCGGCTCCACGCCTTTCATGAAGTAGGCGTACAGCGCCTGCATGTCCTGCTCGCTGACCCGTGCGTAC
The DNA here is from genome assembly GCF_021283425.1 of Pseudomonas sp. NMI542_15. NCBI lineage: Bacteria > Pseudomonadati > Pseudomonadota > Gammaproteobacteria > Pseudomonadales > Pseudomonadaceae > Pseudomonas > Pseudomonas sp. NMI542_15. The sequence goes on from NZ_JAJSRO010000043.1 coordinate 9,137, forward strand.
GACGGATAAGGCATGGCCGGGTACAAGGTGCTGCCATCCTTGCCGATACCCTTGCGCACAGCCTGGTCGAAGTCGTCGAAACTGTACTGGCCAATGCCGCTGGCCGCCGGGGTAATGTTGGTGGAGTACACCGTGCCTATGGGTGTTTCCATCGGCAGGCCTCCGGCAAAGGGCTTTCCGCCCTTGGCGGTGTGGCAGGCCACGCAGTCACCGGCGCGGGCCAGGTACTCGCCCTGGCGCACCTGTGCATCGTCATTAGCCAAGGCCTGCGCGGCCGCGGAGGCACCCAGCAACAGGGTTGCGATCAACATTGTCTTCATGCTCATCGCTCCTCAAGCCTGGACCAGCGGGCCAGGGTTTTTCAGGTACTGCTCGCGAATGGCACGTGCAGACCAATAGGTCAGCGCGGCCACCAGCCCGGTCGGGTTGTAACCCAGGCCCTGCGGGAACGCCGAAGCCCCCGGTACGAACACGTTATGCACGTCCCAGCTTTGCAGATACCGGTTCAGGGCGCTGGTTTTGGGGTCGGTGCCCATGATCGCACCGCCGTTCAGGTGGGTGGTCTGGTAACTGGCGGTGTTGAAGTGATCCTTGACCTGCTTGCCCAGCACCGCAATGGCCTTGGGGTTCATCGCCTGAGCGATCGTGCTCAGTTTGTCGACCATGAACTGGTTCATCTTGATGTCGTTTTCCTGCCAGTCGAAGGTCATGCGCAACAGCGGCTGGCCGTAGGCGTCGCGGTAGGTGGGGTCCAGGTCCAGGTAATTGGCACGGTAGGACTGGTGCGCACCGTGGGCGTCCATCGACACCTGGTGGGTGTAGTAGTCGGCTGTGGCCTTCTTCCAGGCACTGCCCCAGGCAGGCGTGCCCGGCGGGTTGGAAGTGCCGGCAATCGGCCGGCTGCCAGCCTGGTTCACCCACATCGGCGAGCCGCCGACAAAGCCGTGGGGGCCATGGTCGAAGTTGTCGGCATTGAAATCGTCAATGGCAATGCCGTTGCCACCCGCGCCGATGAAGTTGTTGGTGTAGGTGTTTTTGTCGAAGAACGCCTTGACCGTGCCCATGTTCTGGTAGCCAAAGTTACGCCCGACCACACCTTCGTTCTTGACGGGGTCATAAGGCTTGCCGATGCCGGAAAGCAGCATCAGGCGCACGTTGTTGAACTGGAACGCCGCCAGGATCACCAGCTCCGCCGGTTGCTCCACCTCGCGCCCCTGGGCATCGATGTAGGTCACCCCGGTGGCTTTGCGCTTGCTGTCGTCCAGGTTTACCCGCAGCACATGGGCATTGGGCCGCAGCTCGAAGTTGGGCACCTGGCGCAGCGCCGGCAGAATGTTCACGTTGGGCGAGGCCTTGGAGTACATGTAGCACACGTAACCGCTGCAGAAACCACAGAAGTTGCATGGCCCCATCTGTGCCCCGTATGGGTTGGTGTAAGGCCCGGAGGTGTTTGCCGATGGCAGGTTGTAGGGTTTGTAGCCCAAGCTGGTGGCAGCTTTTTCGAACAGCCTGGCCGACACCACGTTCTTCTGCGCGGGCAGCGGGAAGGGGTTGGAGCGGTCCGGCGCATAGGGGTTACCACCCTTCCCTTCACCGACCACCTGGCCGTTGACGGTCCACGCCTGGCCTGAAGTGCCGAAGACCTTTTCGGCGAAGTCGAAATACGGTTCCAGCTCTTCGTAACTGACGCCGAAGTCCTGGATGGTCATGCCCTCAGGGATGAACTTGCGCCCGTAGCGCTCTTCGTAGTGGCTGCGCAAGCGCAACTCCACCGGGTCGACCCGGAAGTGCACGCCCGACCAGTGCAGGCCCGCGCCGCCCACGCCCTTGCCCGGCAGGAAAGCACCGAGCTGGCGATTGGGCAGCGCGACGTCATTCACGTTGTGGCGGACAGTGACGGTTTCTTTCGACACATCCACGAACAGCTTCTTGCGCACGCTGTAGGTCAGCTCATCGATCACTTGCGGGTAGCTGCCTTCCGGGTAGGTATCCTGCATCGGCCCCCGCTCCAGGGCCACCACGTGCAACCCGGCCTCGGTCAGTTCCTTGGCCATGATCGCGCCAGCCCAGCCAAAGCCAACGATGACCGCATCCACTTTGTTCAACACAGTCGCCATGCCTCAGGCCCTCTCGCCACGGATCGATACAGCCGGGAACGGGTAAGGCTCGTTGCGTTCGACCCAGTCCATGAAATCGGCGCGGGCGCCGGGGAAGCCGATCTGGGTCCAGCCGACCATGCCTTTGTTGCCACCATGGATCGGGTCGCAAAAGAACCCTTCACGGGTGTTCTGCACCAGCAGGCTGAAAAACACCTTGGCCGGGACCGTGTCGAATACCAGCTCTCCTGCCTCGACTTTGCCAAGAATACGGTCGCGGGTAGCGCTGTCTTGTTCAGCAAAAACCTGCCCACCATTGGCTTTGCACCAGCCGTCCACGGCAGCAATGCCCAGACGGTAGATTTGTTGCGGGCTGAGCTGTAGTTGATAGCCCAGTTCGGGCGCAGCGTCGGCGTTGAACGGGCCTTGCATGTACCACTGCGCGCCAGTGGCGTAGGGCTGTTCATCTGCCGGTCGATAAACTCGGCGGCGCCGGCTTCGAGTGCGCCGGGGCCAAGCTCATCGGCCGGGATGATGCGCGACACCGCAGCTTGTACAAAGGCCCATTCTTCGGCGCTGAAGAACGTCGGTTGATAGTGGCCCGCAGGCGGCGTGGCCGGCACTTGTGGTGGCTGATGCGGTTGCGGGGCCGCAAGCAGCTGGCTGGCGCCCACGCCAAGCCCTGTGCTGGCCACGGTCACGACTGGGATCAGGGTCAAGGTCTTGCGCAGAAAATCCCTGCGCGGGTTGTCTGGGGCATGCTCAGGCATTGCGAATCCTCATCGGCTGTGCGGCGGCCTTGATTAGCGCCATCTGCTTTTCTGTGGGAGGTGATCTTGATAGGCCATCAAGAAGACAGCCGAATAATCTAGCGCGTTCAGAAATATTATGAAACCGGTTTCATACTTGACATATCATCACGTTAGCCACCCGCATGGCTGAAGGGTCAAGGCTTTTTTCACATCTGTCTCACCCTCTACCGACATCCCGCTACCTACAGTGCCGACGCTCTCTTATGGAGCGAGCTGACTGGAGTGGCAAATATGCTGCAAAGTGTTATCGACCCATCACCCGCCTCACGCCATGCGCAGGTACACCGATTGCCTTGGGGCAAGGCGTTATTCGCAGTCTTGTGCGTACTGTCAATTCTGGGTGTTGCAGCAGCCTGGGCGCATACCCGCACGGCCATCGCTGACCTCGGCACCGCCCATCACCTGCAGCACAGCGGGCTCGAAGCCGCCTGGGCGAAAGGCTCGGTGATCGTGGTGCTGCGCCATGCCGAACGCTGCGACCGCTCCAGCAGTGCTTGCCTGGGTGACCCCAGCGGTATCACGGTCGCGGGCAGCCATGTTGCCGCCGATGTAGGCCACGGCCTGCAGCATCTTGGTCTGGGCGCAGCCGATGTGTGGGCCAGCCCGGAGGTGCGGACCCGGCAGACCGCACAGGCCATGTTTGGTAAGACCATTGCCACGAAAGGCTGGCTTAATCAATGTGACGGCCACTTCGCCGAAAACGCCCTTGCCCTCAAGCGAAACGGCCACAACCTCGTGCTGGTCAGCCACAGCGGCTGCATGGAACGGCTGGAGCAGGCGCTCGAAGTACCTGCCAGCACGACCTCGAACAGCTATGCCAGTGCCCTGTTCATCACCCAGGGCAACGATGGCAAGGCGAAACTGCTGGGCCAGATAGCAGCCAGTGAATGGCGCAAACTCGTTGATGCCAAGGAGCTCTGAACATGCCACCCTCTCGCACCACTTTTTACCGCAATAACCTGCTGCTGCCGCTGTTGCTGGCTGCCATCGTGTTCATTGCATTCGACCTCACAGAGCTCGATCGCTGGATCAGCAACCTGCTGCTCGACCCGACCACCGGCCAGTTCCCGCTGCTGCACAACCAGTGGTTCGAGAAAGCCACCCACAAATGGCCGCGCATCCTGCCGGACTGGACCGGTGAGCTCGCCGTCATCGGCAGCGTGCTGTCGTTCATCTGGCCGCGTCTGGCCAACCGACCTCAACTGGGCCTGACCCGGATGCTGGAAAAGGCCCGTATCGCACCGGTGCTGCGCTTTACCACCCAACATCGCCGCGACCTGCTATTCGTGGTGGTGGCATTCGCACTGAGCACCACCGTGATTCATTACCTTAAAAGCCATACCAGCGTGTATTGCCCTGTGGAAACCACCCTGTATGGCGGCCCGCAGGCCCGGGTCGAGTGGTTCGAAAACTTCTCGTTATGGAGCAAGGCCGGTGATGGCCGCTGCTGGCCGGGGGGCCATGCCTCCAGCGGGTTTACTTTGTTGGCGCTATATTTCGTGGCCCTGCGCCACCGCTGGGCGCATGCGCGCAAGTTGCTGGTGGCAATTCTGCTGATCGGGTTCGTGTACGGAACTACCCGCGTGCTGCAGGGCTGGCACTATATGTCTCATACGTTCTGGGCCGGGATCTTTGTCTGGCTTACAACTTGGGCAACGGCATTGTTCTTCTACGGGCGCGTCGCGTTGCAGACGCCTGAAAACAGCCCTGCCATACGTGTCACTGCTGCGCCGCAGCCCGCTTAGCAGAGGCTTACAAGCCCCCAAAATTAACAGTAACTTATACAAACTTGTCGACCCATTCTCTGCTGATAATAATTTCAAAACAACTTGAAGCGAAGCTTCCTACAGCTATTTAGGAAGTTTCAATCTCCCATAGAAATTGATTCCTCGTTAGTCTTCAGGCTTTCGCGAATTGCTTGCGCCCGGTCACAGGGAAGTTCGCAGGCATTGCGTGAATTGACCTGCTAATTGACGAGGATTAAGGATGTCCAGACGGTCCGATGGCACTGAAAACCCGGTGCCGCTCAAGAAAAAGCCAGTCCTGCTTGAGGATATGGAGCAAAGCCAAGAGCCCCGTCCCGGCGCTGATCCTCAAGTCGCAATGGCGCTCCCCGGCTACCCCGCCGACCCGGAGTTCCAGCTGCGTGGCGGCTTCGAAAACCTGATGCTCGACGCGGCGAGCCCGCTGTTCGGTCTGGTCA
>NZ_JAJSRO010000044.1:0-13657 GCF_021283425.1 Pseudomonas sp. NMI542_15
TCGGCCTGGTCGCCGACGTTCAGCGGCAAGGCACCGAAAACACTGCCAGCGGACACCCGCTGCAGGCCGTTGACGCGGATGTCGGCGATCCTGAAAGCGCAGGCATGGGCCAGCGAGGCTTTCAGCAACAGGATGGAGAGCAACAGGCGCGGGTAGTTCATCAGGGGTTCCAGACAAGCGGATTCGAAGGGGAGCAAGCGCGGGCAACCCGCTGGCAGCGGGCGACGAGGATACGGGCGGGCTGTGTACGGCGCGGTTAGCCAAGGGTAAAGATGTGTAAAGTCCGACCAGCCGGCGGTGACAGTACTGGCCGGCGGGGCGATCATTACAGCCCCTGAAATTGCGATGTCTGGCCCCGATGATCCCTGTGCTGCTGGTCGACGACGACCGCGAACTGACTGAAATGCTCTCTTTGTACCTGGCACGCGAAGGCTTCCAGGCCACGGCGGTGGCCACGGGTGAAGAGGGCGAGACCCAGGCATTGTCCGGTCACTTCCAGGTGGTGGTGCTGGACGTGATGCTGCCGGGTATTTCTGGCATCGAAGTGCTGCGGCGCGTGCGTGCGCGCAGCCAGGTGCCGGTGCTGCTGCTGACCGCGCGTGGCGACAATATCGACCGTATTGCCGGCCTTGAGCTTGGGGCTGATGACTATGTTCCCAAGCCCAGCTCCCCGGGTGAACTGGTTGCACGCCTGCGGGCGATACTGCGCCGGGTGCAGCCGCAACCGACAGGCGAGGGCAGTGCGCCCGAACAGGTGCGCACGGGCGCATTGAAGCTGTGGCCAGGACGTCGTGAAGCGCATTGGGGCCAAGCCACGCTGGAGCTGACGGGCTCGGAATTCAGCCTGCTCGAAGCGTTGGCTCGCCAGGCTGGTCAGTTGGTCAGCAAGCAGGACCTGTCCCTCAATGCCCTGGGGCGGCCGTTGACCCGTTATGACCGGCGCATCGACGTGCACGTCAGCAGCATTCGGCAAAAGCTCGGCCCGCGGGCCGATGGCAGCAGCTGGATCCAGAGCGTGCGTGGCATGGGCTACATGCTGATTGTCGAATGATGCGTCGGCGTCTGTTCTGGAAGCTGTTCCTGGCGTTCTGGCTGGCCAACTGCCTGACCTTCCTGGTGGGGGCGGGGGCCTTCATGCTCAATGACTGGCGCGGTGATACCCCGGCGCTGCGTTCGCTGCTGGCCACAGAACTGCAGTTACTGCAGCGTTACGGCGAGCAGGCCGGTCGGCAACTGCTGGAGGTGTCACCGCAGCCGCCGGATGTGCGAGTGGGCCTATATGACAGCCAGGGCCAGCTGCTGGCGGGCAGGGCGGTGCCGGTGTCGCGTTTCGAGCAGGCGTTGAGCGACCGAGAAGGCCGCCCGTTGGTGTTGCGTGCGTCGGTGGCTACGGCGCTTGGCGAGCCGCCGCGCCCGCGTGGCATGGGCCCGTTGGTGACCGGCACGCTGATGAGTGCGTTGTTTGCCTTTCTGTGCAGCCTTTACCTGACTCGCCCATTGGCCTGGTTGCGTGAAGCCATGGGGCAGGTGGCCCAAGGCAGGTTCGATGTGCGTGTAAAACCCAGGTTGGGCAAACGGCGCGACGAGATCGTCGAACTGGCCGGGGACTGCGACCGCATGGCCGGCCAGCTCAAGGCCCTGGTACAGGCGCAGCAGAACCTGCTGCACGATATTTCCCACGAACTGCGTTCTCCGCTGACCCGCATGCATGCCGCCATCGGCCTGATGCGTCAGCAGCCTGACCGACACGACATGCTGCAGCGGGTGGAGCGCGAATCACGGCGCATGGACGACCTGATCGAGCAACTGCTGACCCTGGCCCGCGCCCAGGCTCGGCAGGGCGACGGCGCCTTTGCCAGTGTAGATGTGACAGAGTTGCTGGCGCAGATCGTTGAAGACGCCCGTTTTGAAGCGGGCATGAAGCGGTGCCAGGTAACGTTGCAAGCCCAAGGGGCGTTTCTCATCCTGGGGCATGAAGAGCTGCTGTACCGGGCGTTCGAGAACATCATCCGCAACGCTGTTCGCTATACCGCCGCCGGCACAGAAGTGTTGGTGAGCGCTGTGTTGGCGCCGGGCGGGCAATGGCTTCAGGTCAGTGTCAGCGACCACGGTCCGGGGGTAGACCCGGCCCGTCTGAAGCGTATCTTCGAGCCGTTCGACCGCGGCACCGACAGTAGCGACGATGGCTTTGGCCTGGGCCTGGCGATTGCCCAGCGGGCCATTGTCCTGCATGGCGGCAGCATTACCGCGCTGGCCGCAACCAGCGGCGGCCTGCGCGTGCGCATCGAGCTGCCGCAAAACCGCCCTACTTGAAGCCGGTCACGGCGTGGGGAACGTAAGGGGCCTGCAAGCGCGCCACCTCGGTCTCGCTCAGCTGCAGTGACAACGCGCCCAGTGCATCGTCCAGATGGGCGGGCTTCGAGGCCCCGACGATAGGGGCGCTAACGCCGGTCTTGCCCAGTACCCAGGCCAGCGCAACCTGGGCCATCGGCACACCCCGTTCGCCAGCGATCTGTTCGACGACATCGATCACTCGGCCGTCTTCCACCTCGGTCTTTTCATAGAACGACTGGCCGGATACATCGCTGCGGGTGCGTGCTGTCTGCTGCCCGTGCGGCCGGGTCAGGCGCCCGCGGGCCATCGGGCTCCAGGGCATCAGCCCCACCCCCTGGTCCAGGCACAGTGGGATCATCTCGCGCTCTTCCTCGCGGTAGATCAGGTTGAGGTAGTTCTGCATCGACACAAAACGGCTCCAGCCGTTGCTGGCCGCCACCTGCTGTGCCTTGGCGAACTGCCAGGCGTACATCGATGAAGCACCGATGTAGCGTGCCTTGCCGGCCTTGACCACGTCATGCAGGGCTTCCATGGTCTCCTCGATGGGGGTGTGGTAGTCCCAGCGGTGGATCTGGTACAGGTCGACGTAGTCGGTACCCAGGCGGGTGAGGCTGGCGTCGATGCTGGCCATGATCGCCTTGCGCGACAAGCCTTGCTCATTGGGCCGGCTGGCGCCTTCCCACATGTTGGCAGGGAAGAACACCTTGGTGGCAATCACGGTTTCTTCCCGGCGGGTGAATGCCTTCAACAGTTTCCCGACGATGATTTCCGAGGTGCCGGCAGAATAGCTGTTGGCAGTGTCGAAGAAGTTGATGCCTTGCTCTACGGCATGGCGAATGATGGGGCGGCTGGCGGCTTCGCCCAAGGTCCAGGGATGCGTGCCGGCGTCGGGTTCGCCGAAGGTCATGCAGCCCAGACACAGCCTGGAAATGTCCAGCCCGGTGTTACCCAGCTTTACGTATTGCATCGTTTTCTCCTTCGGGGGGCGTTAGTGATGGGGGGAGACTAACGCTGGCCCGCCTGCGCGAAAATTCCGCATTAGTGCACGTGCATTACGCAAAAATTCACAAGCGTAGCAGTGGCCGCACCTGTTGCTGAAGGAAGTCGGTAACGGCCTTGATCCGTGGGGTGGCGCGCACGTCTTCATGGACTGCTTGCCAGATTTCGATGCTCATGGTCTGTTCGGCGCTGCCGGCGTCCTTCAGGCCGTGCTCCTGCGCCATGAACGCCGGCAGGCAGGCGATGCCGATGCCGCCGGCACAGGCCTGAGCCTGGATGCGCAGGTCATTGCTGCGCAGTGCGAACGGCTGCTGGCCGGCCTGGCGGTTCAGCCATTGCTGTTGCGGTGAGTTGGCCTGGGATTCGTCGTAACCGATGTAGCGTCGTGCCGCTGCACTGGCCAAGTAGCCGGGCGAGGCGTACAACCGGTAGTCCAGGTGGCCCAGAAGGCTGGCCACCAGGGTCGGTTCTGTCGGCCTGGCCAGGGTGATGCTGATGTCAGCTTCGCGGCGGGCCAGAGATGCCTTTGATTTGCTGCCCACCAGCTTCAGGCGCAACCGTGGGTAGCGCTGGTACAGCTCGCCCAGGCGTCGGGCGACGATGCTGCCGAGCAGTGCCGGTGGTGCCGACAGCACCACCTCGCCTTCCACCGCCTGTTGGCCGGCGCTGGCGAAATGTTCTAGGGCGAAGGAGGACAGGGTCATTTGCTCGGCAAGTTCGGCAACGCGTCGGCCTTCGTCGGTGAGCACATAGGCGCGGGGGCGCCGGTCAACCAGCTTGAGCTTGAGCGAGGCTTCGAGCGAAGCGATGCGCCGGGCCACGGTGGCGTGGTCGACGCCCAAGGCCTTGGCGGCGGCGGACAGCGAACCGGCCGAGGTGAAGGCAGAGAAATGACGCAGGTCTTCCCAATCGAACATGAAGGGCTCGGCAGTGGCTTGTGTGAAGGGGGTAGGGTAGCGTTTTCGGGGGGCACTGTAGATTGCGGCGGGTTGGAGATTTTGGGGCTGCTTTGCAGCCCCACGTGGCTGGCCTCAGTGGCCGCCTTTCATGCGTCGTGCCACCAGATAGATGCCCAGGCCAACCAGCGCAGTTGCCGCGCCGATATAGCCAGTGCTGGTCCAGCCCATGCCCGCGGTAATCGCCATGCCACCCAGCCATGGCCCCAGCGCATTGGCCAGGTTGAACGCTGCATGGTTCGACGCAGCTGCCAGGCTAGGCGCTTCATGGGCAATGTCCATCAGGCGGATCTGCAATGGCGCTGCCAGTGCGATCATGGTACCCACCAGGCCGATGCCCAACAGCAGGCTCCACAGTGCCTGGGCGGCAATGGTGAAGAACAGCAGCACGGCGATCGACCACACCAGCACCAGCCCCACGGCGCGGAACTGCAGGCGGTCGAACAGTTTGCCGCCGGCAATGTTGCCGACGATGCCGCCCACCCCGAACGCCGCAAGGCCGAACGGAATCCACTGGGGCGATACCTGGGTCACCTGCAGCATGGTCGGCGCCAGGTAGCTGAATACCGTAAACATGCCGGCAAAGCCGATCGACGCGATGGCCAGCGCCATCCACACCTGCGGGAGGGTGAAGGCTTGCAGTTCCTTGCGTGGGTCGCTGCGCACTTCGTCGTGGCGCTGGGGCACAAAGCGCCATACCAGGGCGATGGTGCACAGCGCGATGGCGCCAACCAGCACGAACGCTGAACGCCAGCCAAAGTACTGGCCCAGATACGTGGCTAGCGGGTTGCCCAGCAGCATGGCCAAGGTCAGGCCCATCATCACCCGTGCAACGGCACCCGCTCGGTGGTCCTTGGCCACCATGCTGGATGCCACCACTGCGGCAATGCCGAAGTAGGCGCCGTGGGGCAGGCCGCTGATAAAACGGAAGGCAACCAGGCTGCTGAACGAAGGGGCGAAAGCGGTAGCCAGGTTGCCAAGGGCGTACAGTGCCATCAGCAGCAGCAACATGTGCTTGCGCAGCAGCCGCGCACCCAGAATCGCGAGTGTCGGGGCGCCAACCATCACCCCCAGTGCGTAGGCACTGATGGCATGCCCCACCTGGGGCTCACTCAATTGCAGGTTGTTGGCAATGTCGGGCATCAGGCCCATGATGGCGAATTCGCCGGTGCCGATGGCAAAGCTGCCCAGCGCCATGGCGGCTTCCATCTTCGCGACGGTGCCTTTACCGGGGAGAGGGGGTATTTGCGGAACTGACATCTGTATCCCTTTTGAAACATGCTGAAACGTTCAAGGCGGGATCATAGTCAATATTTGCCGGCAACGTCGAGGAACCTGAGCAGCTTGTGGGGGCATCGGCGGCCTGGCTGGGGAGCGTTTAAACGGTCAGCTTCTTGCTGAACTTGGTTTCCATGACAATGTGCGAAGCCGTGTGCGTAACCCCCTTGATCATGTTGATGCGGGTCAGCTCGGCATTGAGCTCGCCCAGCGTATGGGTGGTCAGGTGGATAATGAAGTCCATCTCGCCCGACACCGCATACACCGCCTGCACCGCGTCCATTTTGCGCAGGGTGGTCATCACATCGGTGTAGCTCTTGTTGCTGCACGAGGTCATGGTGAAGCAGTTGATCACCTGCTGCAGCTTGTCCTGGTCGATTCGCACACTGTAGCCGGTGATCACCCCGGCGTTTTCCAGGCGGTTGATGCGCTCCTGTACCGCCGAGCGAGACACGCCCAGCTTGCGCGCCAGCGAGGCGGTGGGCTCACGGGCGTTGGCCTGCAGCAGCCCGAGCAATTGCCGGTCCTTCTCAGTCAGTTTGAACAGCGCGCCGGGTGGGAGGGCGTCCATGGTGGTTCCTGGTGTTTGTTCTAGTTGTGGTACTGCGCGCGGGCTTCCTGGAACCTGTCCATCAGCTTCAGCCCGGCATACACCGTTTGCGCCGCAGCGGGTCCGAACGGCCCGCCATTCCATTCCAGGCCATAGGCGTCGAACAGGCGGTAGCGGTCGGTTTCGCCACAGATTGCTTCGCTGACAACCCGGGCGCCCACAGGTGCGGTGTTCATACCATGGCCCCCAAATGAAGTACAAGCCCACAGCCCTGGACCGAGGGGGCCGATGTGCGGCATTTTGTGGCGGGCGTAACCCATCAGCCCGGACCAGGCCTTGGCGATTTTCAAACCCTGCAACTGTGGATACACGCTGAGGATGTCACGGGTCAGCAACTGACCCAGGCGCTGTTCGTCCTGCAGGTTGCGCGTGGTGATATGGCCGCCCCACAGCAGGCGGTCACCCTCGACGATGCGGTAGTAGTCGGAGGCGCGGCGGTTGTCGCCGACTGCGTCCGTGGTACGTACTACGTCACGCAGGCGCTCACCCAGGTGTTCGGTCAGCACCACATAAGTGGCAATCGGCAGGAACGCCCGGCGCAGCTGGCCGAACTCCGGGCCGCCGTAGCCACCGCAGCAGTACACCACATCGGCACAGGTCACCGCGCCGTCGGCGGTGATCACGCGATGACTGCCGGCTCTGCGCTCTACCCGCAGCATCGGCGACTGTTCGTGGATGCGACCACCGGCCAGCTCGACCAGCTCGGCCAGGCCCAGGCAGTAGTTCAGTGGGTGGAAGTGAAAACCATGGCTGTCCCGCAACCCCTGGAAGTAGCGGTCGGTGTTCAGACGGCTGCGCAGTGCCTGTGTATCCAGGTATTCCAGGTTGAAATCGAAGTCGCGGGCCATACGGTCGCGGGTGCGCTGCAGGTTGTCGGCGTCGTCGTAGCGCACCACGCTCAGCTTGCCGGTGGTGGCGGCGCAGCCTGGCAACTGGTGGCGGGCGATGGTGTCGCGGACGATATCGACGCCCTCCAGCGAGAGCCGGAACAAGGCGGCGGCGGTCTGCTTGCCGCAACGCCGCTCGATCGCCGACAGCCCCTCGGACCACCCCTGCAACACAAAGCCGCCATTGCGCCCAGAGGCGCCCCAGGCCACCCGTGCCGCCTCCAGCAACACCACCGAGCGCCCACGCGCCAGCAGCTCGCGGGCCACGCTCAGGCCTGCCAGGCCGCCGCCAATCACGCATGCATCTGCCCGGGTCTCACCGGCCAACCCGGCTCGCTGGGGGGCAGGGCGCATGGTCCCGGTATAGTAGTTGTTGCTGTAGCTGGCCATCGGCTGGGTCATCCTTTTACGGGGCGCTGCAGGTTTTGCGGGCATGGGGGGGCCGTACGCCCTTCAAGTAAAGGGCGCAGGCTTGCGGGTAATGGCGTTACTGCACTTGTGTAAGGTCGGCGCCGTACCATTTTTCCGACAGCTGTTTCAGCGTGCCGTCGGCCTTCATGTCGTCGATGGCCTTGGCCAGTTCAGCGTTGAAGGCGTCGTCGCCCTTGTCGGTGGCGATGGCCAGGGGCTCGTAGTAGGCGGGCTTGCCCTGCACCGGGGCAACCGGGTAACCGGCCTTGATCGCGCCCATGATGGTTGGCAGTGCAGACAGGGTGGCATCCAGGCGGGTGCCGTTGCCTATGCGCAGGTCGTCCAGCGGGCCCATGCTGTCGCCGTAGGTTTGCACGTTGCCCGGCTCCACGCTGTAGCTGAACGCGGGCACGTCCGCGGCGTCGATTTTCAGCCGACGGTTGATATAGTCCTCGGACGTGGTGCCAGCTTCAACGCCGATGGTCTTGCCATTGAGGTCGGCCGCGCTGGCGCCGGCGGCGTCCTTGTGCACCGCGAACACATACGGGGTGTAGTAGTAAATGGCCGGAAAGTCGAGCACCCGCCCCCGCTCGGTGGTGGGGGTCATCGAGCCGACTGACAGGTCCCAGCGGCTTGCCCAGCGCCCCGCGGTGATGATGCCGTATTCCGGGGTGACAAACGCCACCTTGGCGCCCAGGCGCTTGCCAATCTCGTTGGCCACATCAATGTCGAAGCCCTTGAGGGTGTTGTCCTCGCCAAGAAATGACTGCGGTGGCCAGTTGGCGGCTGTGGCCACTTTCATGACCTTGCTCTGGTGGATACGATCGAGCGTGGCGCCGGCCCACGCGGCGCCTGTCATCAAGGTCAGGCAGCCGGCAACGGCGGTAAGGGCAAACAAGCGAGCGACTGGGTTCATACGGAAAGTCTCCGGGCATGCAATTGTTGTTGTGGTATTGGCACAGCGGTAGACACAGGCTCAGTGGCTGAGGATTTGCGAGAGAAACTCCCTGGCGCGCGCATGGCCAGGGTTGTCGAAGAACGCGTCGGGCCGGCCTTGTTCGATTACCTGGCCTTGGTCCATGAAGATGATGCGGTCGGCCACCCGGCGGGCGAAGCCCATTTCGTGGGTAACGCAAAGCATGGTGATGCCGTCCTTGGCCAGCTCGCCCATTACGTCGAGCACCTCTTTGACCATTTCCGGGTCCAACGCCGAGGTCGGTTCGTCGAACAGCATGATGCGCGGCTTCATGCACAGCGCACGAGCAATGGCCACACGTTGTTGCTGGCCGCCGGAAAGCTGCCCGGGGAACTTGTCGGCCTGGCTGGCGATACGCACCCGGTGCAGATACTCCAGCGCCAGGGCGCGGGCCTCTGGCGCGCTGAGCTTGCTGACCAGGCGCGGGCCGAGCATCAGGTTTTCCAGCACGGTCAGGTGCGGGAACAGGTTGAACTGCTGGAACACCATGCCCACCTGGCGACGGATGGCGGCGACGCTTGCCGCATCACGGTTCAGTGGGTTGCCGGCGATTTGCACCTGACCTTTCTGGAAGTCTTCCAGCAGGTTCAGGCACCGGATCAACGTGGATTTGCCCGAGCCGGAAGGCCCACAGACCACCACGATTTCGCCGCTGGCGATCTCCAGGTCAATGCCCTTGAGCACATGAAACTCGCCGTACCATTTCTGCAAGCCGCGAATTGACACGGCGGCCTGGCCGGCAGCGGGGGTAAAAGGCTGGTTCATCAGGGGGTTCCTCGATCAACGGTGGGCGCGGTCGAAACGTTTTTCCAGGCGCGATTGCACGGTTTCGAGCAGGATCGACAGCACCCAGTACAAGACGGCAGCGGTGATCAGCATTTCCAAGTGGCGGAACTCCGCACGGCCCTGGGTGCGGGCGAGGAACATCAGCTCCCATACACCGATCACTGACACCAGCGAGCTGTCTTTGAGCATGGAGATGAACTGGTTGCCGGTAGGTGGAATGATCAGCCGCATCGACTGCGGCAGGATCACCCGGGTCATGGCCTGGAAGGGCGTCAGGCCGATCGCCCGCGACGCTTCCCATTGCCCGCGCGGGATGCTGCTGATACCGGCGCGGAAGATTTCCGTCATGTAAGCGCCGTAGCACAGCGACAACGCCAGGATGCCTGCCGGCACGGCGCCCACCACATAGCCGAGCTGGGGGATGCCGAGGTAGATCAGGTAGATCTGGATCAGTAGCGGCACACCGCGGAAGAACGAGGTGTAGAAGCTGGCAATGGCGATGGCGAAACCGTTGGACGACAGCCGGGCAGTAGCCCCCAACAGCGCCAGAACAAAGGCGATGGCGATGGAGAGGGTGGACACGTAGACGGTGGTGAACACCCCTTGGGTGATCATGAAGCCGACCTTGCTGGCGATGAAACTGTAAGACAGGTCGAAGGTGTCGAAGAACAGCAGGAACAGCAGCAACAGCTCACACCAGACCGTGATCACCTGGGCCCGTAACGGAAAACGGCCAAGGATGAACAGGTTCAGTACCAGGGTCACCGCCAAGGTGCCGGCCACTGCGGCGTTACGCAGCAGCGGTGCCTGCAGGTCGAGTACGATCGGGCCCATCAGCCGGGCGAGGCTACCGTCACCCACGCCACAGACCAGGGCGGTGGCGAATATCACAGCGGCGACCAAACCCATGAATGCCGGTTTATCGGTCGCACGCGGTTTGACGATGTGGTCTCTGTACATGGGGTCGTGCCTCACGGAGCTGGGCTCGTTTGTTGTTGTGGGGTCATTGTAGGGAGGCGAAGCGCAGGCAAGAACCTGTGGAATCGCAACAAATATCAAATTTGTTTTGGCAATTACGGAGGTTGCACCCTGACATCTGCCAGTGAATGCCCACCAGATTGCTACCGGGCCACAAGCGTGCGTACAAATGTACTCCACCCGTTTTTTAAGCTGTCTACTGCGCGCATAACTGAAATGCCGGGATGTTGTGGCAAGCCATACGCCTGCTCTTTTAGACTGCCACCTGCGTGCGCCGACATCCGGCCCGCTTGGTGGATAAGGCTGCTGTCGTGAATGCTGGCGTACGTTTTCCCGGGCCCTTGGGTATTTTCTGGCTGGGCCTGCTGCAAATCCTGGTGTGGGGTGGTTCGTTCTTCCTCCTGGCGGTGATGGGCAAGCCAATCCTGCACGAGACCGGCTGGGACAGCGGCTGGGTGTATGGGGCGCTGTCGCTGGCCCTGATGGTGTCGGCGTTGTTGGCGCCGCTGTGCAGCCGCCTGGTGGCGCGCTATGGCGGGCGCTGGCAACTGGCCGCCAGCGGCGCGGTAGTGGGGCTGGGCTTGCTGGTGGTTGCCAACTGCCACAGCCTGCAGGTATTCCTGCTGGCCTGGGTGATCATTGGCGCGGGGATGGCAATGGGGCTTTACGAAGCACTATTTGCCACCCTCGGTGCCCTGTATGCCGAACGGGCGGGACGGGCGATTACGGGCATCACTCTGATTTCAGGGTTTGCCACTACCGTGACCTGGCCGGTACTCGCCCTCGCCATCGAGCAACTGGGCTGGCGCACGGCCTGCATGGCTTATGCGTTGGTGCTGATCGTTGCCGTGGCGCCGCTTTACCTCTGGGTGTTGCCCGCAGGCCAGCCCCGGCAGAAGGCCCAGAGCATGACGGCGGTGGCAGATCAGCCCGTGCACCGCCGCCTTTACTGGCTGCTGACCGCAATCTTCGCCATTGGCGCGATCATCATGACTGCCGTTTCAGTGCAACTGGTGGCGGTCCTGCAGGGCCAGGGCCATTCGCTGGCGGCTGCCATTGGCCTGAGTGCCTTGCTTGGGCCAAGTCAAGTGGCCTCGCGGGTGCTGCAGATCATCGCCGGCAAGCGCCACCCGATATGGACTGCGCTGGTATCATCAGTGCTGGTTGCTGTAGGTCTGACGCTGGTGGCCGTGGCGCCGGGGATGACCGCGCTGGGCCTGCTGCTGTATGGCTGTGGCAATGGTCTGCGCGCCATTGTCAGGGGGCTGCTGCCGCTGGCCCTGATGCCGCCTGCCCAGTATGTTGCGCTGATGGGCAAGATGTCGCGCCCATCATTGATTGGCCAGGCACTGACGCCCTTGGTGGGCGGTTATCTGTTCCAGCACTTCGGCGCGACGGGGGTACTGGCAACGCTCTCGGCCCTGGCATTGACCAGTGTCGTGCTGGTGTTGCTGGTGGTGCATGGCCTCCCGCGGCAAACGGCGTGATCAGGCGCCACTCATTTGGCTAGCAAGGACGAAAACGATGTCGGATGCACCACGTAACCCGTTGCTTATCGATGGGCCGGCCGGCCAGATCGAGCTGCTGATCGACTACTCTGCCGGGCCGCCCAAGGGGGTGGTGCTGGTCAGTCACCCACAACCGCTGCTCGGCGGTAGCCCGCGCCATATCGTGCCGCTGACCCTGGCGCGGCAACTGTGCGCAGCCGGTTGGCAGGTGGTGCGGCCGAGTTTCCGTGGGGTAGGGCAGACCCAAGGTGCGCACGACGAGGGTATCGGCGAAGCGCAAGACTGCATCGCGGTCATCCGTCACTTCAGACGGGAGTTGCCTGAGCTACCGGTAGCCCTGGTCGGGTTTTCTTTTGGTGCCTATGTGTTCGCCCGTGTGGCCTGTGCGCTTGAAGGCCAGTTGCAGGCAGTGGCGTTGCTGGGGCTGCCGGTAGGTGATGTACCGGGCGGGCGATATTACGAGCCATTGCCGGTGCCTGCGGATTGCCTGCTGCTGCATGGCGAACAGGATGAAATGGCGCCGCTGGCCAACCTGTTGCAATGGGCTGGCCCGGGGCAACGGGCGGTGTCGGTTTATGCAGGTGCCAACCACTTTTTCAAGGGCTGCCTGGGGCGGGCGGCTGAGCAGGTGATCGCCCATCTGGCGTTGAAAACTGCGCTCCCATAGGCACTGGCGCGTCGGTCTGGCACCGGCTTTGCCGGTGTTCGCGGCTAAAGCCGCTCCCACAGGGACTGCGGGTGCCCAACATTTACGCTGTACCTGTGGGAGCGGCTTTAGCCGCGAAAGGGCCGGAACAGGCGAGCCTCACCGCTCCAGGTAATTCATCTGCGCAGCAAAGTCGATGAACCGCTTGCTGGCCAGCGACAGGTATTCCCCCGAGCGCCAACACAATCTGAAGCTCATCAGCTGCGCCGGCCGGAACGGCACCCCGACGATACCCGGCGTGCGCTGCTGGACCGAGCGCAGCAGGGTTGCCACGCCCATGTTGTCCAGCGCGGCCTGCACCACCAGTGAGACGAAGTTGCTCTGCAACGCCACTTGGTAAGTAATCCCGTGTTCGGCGAAGAAGGCGTCCAGTAGGTGACGTTGAACGAACGTGCGGTCGAACACGACCATGTCGGTATTGCGCAGGTCTTGCGCCGTGAGGAAGGCTTTGCCGGCATAAGGGTGGTCGGGGTGCATACACGCCAGCATCTCGTCACTGCCCAGCAGAATCGATTCCTTGTCGGGCGGCACTCGCCTGGACTCCAGCAGTGCCAGGTCGATTTCCCGTTGCTCCAGACGATGGCCAATGTCCTCGGCACTGCCTTCGAATACGGTCATGGCAATGCCTGGATACAGCTGGCGGAAGGCGTTCATCAACCCGGGTACATAGTGCAGGCCGAACATGGGCGGGATGCCCAGGCGCACTTCGCCGCGTTTCAGGTCGGCCATGTCGCGCAGTTCTTGCCGGGCGACATCCATCTCGCGCAACGCCGACGCAATGCGTGGCAGGAACTGTTCGCCCTCGGCGGTAAGGATGACTTTGCGCGTGGTGCGGTTGAACAGGGTCACGCCCAGCTCTTCTTCCAGACGGGTGACGGCCATGCTCAGCGCCGGCTGGGCAATGTGCAAATGCTGCGCAGCCTTGGTGAAGCTGCCCTGGCGTACGATCTCGACGCAGCAGCGCAATGCCTTGAGGTTCATTGAGGGGCTCTACCATTCATAACGAACTGTGATGCTAAGCATCATAACAATATATTTATTATTATTAACCAGAGGGCCTACGATGCGCGCCACTGAGACATCCTGCAACATCTCAGTCACGCAGCGAAATAAAGCTGCAATCCCACAAAGATTTTGAGGTAGTACCCCAAATGGCCAAGGCCGCCGATGTCGTTGTGCAATGCCTGGAAAACGAAGGTGTCGAGTATGTGTTCGGCATTCCCGGTGA
>NZ_JAJSRO010000045.1:0-13271 GCF_021283425.1 Pseudomonas sp. NMI542_15
GAAACTTCGTCGGCTGCGCACCTGGCGTCTGCTCGATCGCCCAGCTGGTAATCAGGGCCACCAATTCTGAGCGGTACCGGCGATGCACACCGCTGACTTTCCCGCGAACGCGGGCCTGGTCGGGAAGCTCGCGCAAGCCTTGCAGCTCATCGAGCAGTTGCTGCAGCTCGGGCTTAAAGCGCTGTCGTTGTTGCTCCAGGTCGTTCAGTAGCATAGCTATAGTGCTCAAGGACTAGTCCCTGAGCACTATAGCCGCTTTCCTACCAGGTTGTCAGATGCTGTATCGTTACGGTTGTGTATCATATCGTGTATTTCATATTATTATGAATATGATACGATATACGATACGAAATAAAGGCAACAAAAAACCCGCTGTAGCGGGTTCTTCTGATTCTGGCCAGGCTACTGCAGGTAGCGCTGCACGAAAGCAAAGGCCTGGGCCTCCACCTTCGTGCTAGGCCGCAGCTCACAGCTGCACTGTTCATCTACGCCGTCGCGCAGGATGGCAAAGCCATGCTTTCCCGCGCTTGTCGGCCAGTAAACGACGCTGTATGCCTCCCCCTTAACAGCCTGCACGGCCTGTTGCAGGCGGCTTTCGAGGTCGAAGACGGATGGCGAATTGAGTGCAAATGTGCCCATGTCTGTGCTCCCTTTTTTCTTGTTATTTGCCTTCGATTTTAGGGATGAGCCTGCAACAGTGCCAGCAGTCGCTGCTGTCGGTGTTTTTCATCGCGGTACCGCTGCAGGCGGGTGGCCAGTTCAGGCACTGGAGCAGGCTTCGCAGCGGCGCGGAGCTCGGCTTTAACCTCATGCCCTGGGCGCTGCAGCAGCGCCGCGAGCATCGCCAGGCCGATGCGCTGCAGGTGGATCTGATGGCCTACAGCAACACGGAAAGCGACCCGATCGGCGATCGGCCAGGCTTCCACCAGGTGCTGCTCCGCATCGAGCTCGGAGAGGAACACCAGGCCGCGCTGCAGCTTGCTACTCAGCATCATCTTTTTGCGTCAGTCCTTCGCGCACATATTTTCCCATGCTTGCCAGCTGCTTGAGCACCGTGCTGGAGGGCGCGCCTGTCAGCAGTTCGTCCACGATCATGGAGGTGGCGAAGCTCCCCAGTGGATTGCTTTTGGCGGAAACCAGGCCTACCGCATAGGCGCCTACGAGACTATCAGTATCAATTTGCATGTTGCTGCTCCGTGTTTCGTTGCAGCATGCAATGTCTTTAATCGTCTGTAAATATCGTTAAAAAACAAGTACATAAGGCTTTTTTCTGGATGTACATCGTAAGGGGTAGCAAGGCCCTTCAAAAAATTCTTGTGCATACCGTTACTACGGTGCATACTGTGCATACGGTTAACACAGGGATAACGGTGCACACAAATGAGCAGCAGCAAAGACGACATAGTCCTTCAGCAATTTAAGGCCGAACTCGCCAAGCAGGATGAATCCTTTGCCTGGCACACGCTTTCGCTCTACCCGGAAACCATCAGCAAACTGCCGCTCGATGACCTCCAGTGGTTTGCAGCAAAAGCAGCGATGTTCGCAGTCGTCTTCGCCATCGAGGCAGGTCGAAATCATCCGGTCACCGAGGACATCCTCAAGCACCTGGTGCTGGAGCTGAAACCCCGTTGCGCAGAGCTCAAGCTCGTGTATGATGGTGATAACGGTGCACACGGTGTGTATCGTAACAACGGTATGCACTAATGACCAAAATCGGAATGATTAATGGCAAGGGCGGTGCTGGCAAGTCCACAGCGTGTGTGGCTTTAGCCGCCGCGCTGGCTACAAAACACCGTGTTGCGCTGGTAGATCTCGACCCCCAGGGGTCGATTAGCAGGTGGTGGGAGATGGCGCAGCAGCCGGCCAATTTGTCGGTGTTCAAGTCGCATAAACCTGCCGACCTGGACAAGCTGCCCAAGGACTTCGATTTTGTCGTGGTCGACACCAAAGGCGAGCTCAGCGCTGATGCGCTGCCTTACATCGACCTGGCTCTTATGCCTGTGGCCCCCAGCTTGTTTGATGTGTGGGCTATGGCGGACACGATTGACATCGTGACCACGCACCAGAGCAAAAGGCCTGCGCTTCGCGCAGCGCTTTTCGTCAATCGCCTCAAGCCCAACACCGTCTTGGGCAAGGACGTGAAAGACAGCATTTTGGGTTACGGCGTGCCGTGTTTGCGCACGGTTTTGAGTAGTCGCGAGGGCTACCCGCTGAGCATTGCGCGGGGCAAAACACCCGTGAGCTCCGGCGATAGCGATATTCGCCTTGAGTCGCTGCGGCTTGCCGAGTTTGTTAAAAAATTCATTACTACCGGTGAAACCGGGGAGAAGAAGAAATGAGCCTGCTAGGAAATCAAAGCAGCAAAGCTGCTGAAACTGCACCCAAAGCTAAGGCCAAAGCCCAGGAAATCGGCGATATCGGCAAGACAAAAGCTTCTGAGCAGCGCCTGGCGTTGCGCATCGAGCCGGCCAAGCGCGAGAAATTTAAGCTCGCGTGCATGCGCAACGGCACAAACATGACTGACGCGCTGCAGGCCTACATCGACAAGTACATTGAGGAAAATGAAGGTTGATCTTGTGCTAACGGTATACTCGGTTACTACCGTAGTAACCGTTGTTACCGTTCGCACAAAAAGCCGCGTGGCGAATTTGCTGCGCTGCGCTGCGCAAACCGCGCTCTCGTAAACCAAGCCCCGGCCAAAAGCACGCCGGGTCTTGGCCCTTCGGGCTTCGATCGCTTTCGCAAAATCAACGGCCAGATCAACAGCAACAGCGACTATGTTGCGCTTCGCGCAGCTGTCTCAAGGGCCAGATCACAAGCAAACAGCAGCACACGGCCCGCCGCCCTGCGGCAGGGAAAAATGGCCGCAAGCGGCCTGGCTTTGACCGCAAAACCGGGGCCCGGCCAGAGCCCCTGTGTTGCCAGGCCGGCCTGGCTCAGGCCTCTGGTGCTGGGCTCTCCGGCTTCGCCTGAGCCTGCGCTTTGAGCAGGTCGTTTACCTGGTGCTGCAGCTCGCGGTTGTCTGCTTTAAGCTGCTTGAGCTCGCCCAGGGCCTCCTGGGCGCTGGCCAGCTGCGCCTGCGCCTTCTGGCTTTCGCCAATGGCTTGCTGCAGTTCCTGTGTGCGCTGATCTGCGCGGCCTTGAGCCTGGGCAGCTTGCTCCAGCGCCGCTTTCTCGCGAGCCTCAGCAGTCGCGGCGCGGGCCTCAGCAGCGGTGAGTTGCGCGGTAAGCACAGCCCCATTCTTCTCCGCTTCCTGGCGTGCAGCCTGGGCGGTTTCCAAGGCGTCGCGCAGGCGCTGGATTTCTGCAGATTGCTCAGTCAGGCGCTCGCCGTTCGCCTCTGCCTTGAGTTGGGCTTTGGCTACCTCGACCCTCGCAGCCTCGCCTGATTCGCTCTCACGCTTCAAGTCGACCACCAGGCGTTCGATCTCGGTTGCGCGCTCCAGGGCGGTGGCCTGGAAGCCGTCGCGCTCGCTTGTCACGTGGGCCAGCTGCTCAGCCAGCTCGTCGCGTTCCACTTCCAGGCGCTCACCAGCGGCAGCCAGGTCGGCAGCTTCGGCCTGGGCGTTAACCAGGTCGCCTTCTACCTGGGCTTTTGCAGCTGCAGCACTGCGTGCCAGCTCCCTGCCAAAAGCATTGACCAGGTCAGAAGGCAACTCATACGAGGCGCTCTGCTGTGCCGGTTGAGCATCACGCCACGCGGTCAAATGCCGGTGGATTGTGTTTGGTGAGCCAGTTCCCAGAAGCTCACGCACCGCCTTGATGGTGGGGGACTTCGCTTCACCTACTAGCTTGTCTGCCGCTGCTGCGACTTCGTTATACGAGATACCTTCGCGTGCCATTTCGTGTCTTCTCCAAATGTATCGTATCGGTGTATTCTGTATCTATATGTATATGATACGAAATACGATACGAGTACACAAGCACTATTTTTGAGCTTTTCGTACTTTGTTTGAAAGTACGTAATTGCGTGTTCGGGAGGGGTCAGGTGCTGTTTCCGTACTGTGTGTTTGAGTACAAAAAGCCACGCAGTGAGCACAGCGATCGAAGTGGCAATTTATCCCCTGGGGGCGAAGCGGGGGCGTGTGCTGCTTTTTGCTCTTGCCTCTGGTAACTCGCTTCCTGGCTAACCTCTGCCATTGCTGTCCGATGTTCGATTAATGCAATTATTGAGCTGGCAAAATATCTACCGTTGTTTAACCAAACTGCCAACCAAGTTTTGCTTGCAAATATCAAATCTGCTTTTGGATACTGTGTTTGCAGCGGGAATTAAGGTTAGGAGCCAGGGCTAACTCGCTTACGCGAGTTTCGGGGATCGCTACGCTCACCCCTCCCTGGCCAGGCATCGCTTTGCTCAGCCTGGGTTCGCTGTGCTCACTAAAAACAACAACAAAGAGCTGCCGTCATGACTGAAAAGAAAGCATCCAAAAAGCGCCGTGGGCCTGCTCCGCGCCCTGCAGAGCAACAGCGGAACCACCGTATTTCGATCTTTCTTACGCCTGCGGAATATCAGCTGGTCGTCGATAAGGCTGGTGATTATCCGCTTCCGGATTTCGTTCGTAACTGCGCGATAGATGGCAAGTACGCGCCGAAAATCCCGGTCAGCCCAGTGATCCCGAAACTGAATTTCGAGGCCTGGAAAAAGCTGTCGCGTGTCGCGAACAACATCAATCAAATTGCTCGCCGGCTGAACGCTGAGCAGAACGTCGGTCTGCGTGAAGTGGTGGAATGCCTAGCCGCGCTCCGCCTAACCCTTGTTGATATGAAGCCGCATTCAAAGGCTTTCGACAGCAGGGCGCATTCATGAAAGGCATGCAAAAGATCAAGCGCGGCAAGGGCTTTCGTGGCGTGCTGAACTACGGTTTCAAAAACAGTCACGGCATCCTTAACGGCGAGCTGCTGGGCGGCAACATGAGCGGTCTAGACCCTCGCGCCTTGGCCACGGAATTCGGTATTTCGCGACGTGCCAGGCAGGACGTCGACAAGCCGGTTTGGCATAACAGCCTGCGCTTACCCGCAGGGGAAACCATGAGTAAGGACAAGTGGTGCAAAGTCGCTGATGACTACATGCAGCGCATGGGTTTTACCGATGCTCACCAGCGCGTTTACATCATGCACGACGAACCGAATGGGCAGCATATACATATAGTTGCTAGCCGCATTGGGCTGGACAAGTCTTTGTATTATGGCGAGAACGAAAACCTGAAAAGTACCAGGGTTATACAACGCCTGGAAAAAGCCTATGGGTTGCAAGTTACCAAAGGCCCGACATATGAAAACGGCAAGTTGGTGCAGCCTGAGCTGAAAAACTTCACCGCTGGGGAGTACGGAAAATCGGAGCGGACGGGCGAACAGCCTCTGCGCTATAAGCTGGCTGCGCAAATTGACCTTGCCCTGCAAAACCAACCAACTGCGGTGCAGTTTGTCGAGCGCTTGCATGCCCTGGGTATCACCGCAAAACCTAACTTCAGCAAGGAAACGCTTAACGGCTTTTCT
The DNA here is from genome assembly GCF_021283425.1 of Pseudomonas sp. NMI542_15. Lineage (NCBI taxonomy): Bacteria > Pseudomonadati > Pseudomonadota > Gammaproteobacteria > Pseudomonadales > Pseudomonadaceae > Pseudomonas > Pseudomonas sp. NMI542_15. The sequence continues at coordinate 5,497 of NZ_JAJSRO010000045.1, forward strand.
TTTGTAATTGATGGTGTGCCATTCAAGGGCAGCCAGCTTGGCAACCAATATAGGGGCCAGGCCCTTTTTGAACGGGGTATGACTTATGACAGTGCGCGAGAAGCTGAAACGCTTAGAACCCTCACTGGAGCAGCACGCTCAAGTGCAGTCGATCATGGAGCTCCAGGAGCAGCTGAAGTATCTGGACTTGGATCAGTTGCAGGTGATCGCGAAAGCGTACTGCGAGGCGATAGCAAAAGAGATTCTGCCAGTGAGCACAGCGCTGTCAGCGTTGACGGAGGAAGCGCGCACGATCGGCAGCAAGCTGCACCACACGCTGAACAGAGCGAGCGAGGAACTGCCCAAGCTGACGGAACAGATCCGCAACCAGGAGCAGCCGCTGAGGGCCATTCAGGGCAAGCTGCAGGTGCTCGGCATAACCCTGGGCGCATTACTGACACTCAACCTGTGCGCGATCACGTACCTCATTCTTCGGGCGTAGATGCCGACTCCGGCGCAGGCCCGATTTTGACGGGCAACAAAGTGATCGATGAGCTGACACGCAAGGCGCATCAGGCAAGCCGAGCTGCTGTCGACAAGGGCATTAGGGAAAGCGAGCGGTTCTGGGCAGAAATGGCTGCTCAGCAGCTCGCCCAGGAAGCCAAAAAGCGCCAGGAAGGTAGGCGGCGCGATACATCTAATGCCAGATCGCAGAGCCACATCGACCGACTGATGTCCCTTGTCGCCGCCCAGATTCGCTCTGTCGGCGACATGAACAGCAAAAACATGATGCGGATGATCAAAGGTTTCCGCGTGGCCGAGCTGGAGGTGCAGGTGGTTGATAACCAGGTCGACATCGACGCTCGGAAAAAACCAATCAGGCGTGCCTTCAAGACCGAGGATCTTGTAAAACCCAAGGTGCTGGTGTGGCTGAAAAGGCTTAATTCGCATGGCCAGGACATATACATTCGTCCAGCCAGCCCGGAAAAATCTGGCCTTGTTTTGGTTGATGATTTGTCTGCAGGGCAGGTCTCCGCGCTGGAGGCTTTGGGCCTTAAACCAGCGATACTTACTGAAACTTCGGAGCACAACCACCAGGCTTGGATCAGGGTCAATTCTGACGGTTTCAGCCGCGAGGAACATGCAGCGATTACTGCGCTGATCCACGAAAAAATTGGCGGCGATGCCGGCTCCCGTGACCAGGAGCACTTCGGGCGTTTGCCAGGACTTACGAACCGCAAGCCCAATCGAGTTCTTGCCAACGGCAATTCTCCCTACGTGCTGTTGAAGCACTATTCAGGCGAGCTGGCACCAGGCGGTGCAGATCTCCTGCAGTACGCACGCGAACGCATCATGGAAGCGCACCAGGCCGCCCTGGACGCTGCTCAAGCCAAGACTATCCAGGCTACTGCGGCGAGCGAAATGAAGCTGCCAGAACGCGAACCAGGCGCTGCTATTCCCGCAGGCTGGATCAGCGCAGCATGGCAGCGCATCGAGCAGCGTGTGGGTGCTGGAGGGCCGGTAGACGCCTCACAAATTGACTTCCGGTGTGCCATCGAGCTCCGCATGCAAAACGTCAGTATTGGCGAGGCATTGAGGCTGTTTGATGAGCTTCCTGTGCGCATCCGAAAAGGCGGACACGCCGAGGATTACATGCTGCGCACAGTCAGTCGTGCCTATGCGCTTGTAGATTTACGAGCGGAAGGCAGGCCAACCCAAAATGTGGACTTGTCGAAAGAGGCGCGGCAGAGGTACCCGCATGTGTTCGAGCCTGGGCTGCAACCGCACCAGGTGCCGCAGGTACTGAAGACGAGCAACGCTGTTTTTGCCCAGCTGAAAGCCGAGGAAGCGAAGAAAGCCCTGGAGGCTCTAGAACAGTCGATCGATCATTCGATTGATAAGAAATAGCCCGTAATTACTGGGCTTTTGAGAAAGGAGTATTGCCAAAATGTCAAGCATCTTTGATGCCAGCGGTAGTAATTTTCGTCCGAAGCTATGGCGTCTGGCGATGCTATAGCGTAAATTTGGAGCTATCCGCTTGCTTTGCCGAGAAAAAAACCTAAATAGCAGGCAGAAAAAAGCCCACGCATTGGTGGGCTCTTTCCCGGAATCGACGCTCTAGTTTGGCGACCACGACGTCGATCCCCTTTGAAAACAAGGTCAGTATATGCAGAGCATACTCACGAAATCAAGATTAGGTCGCCACCTACGCTGCATTTGCAGCAGGTGGTGGCCATGTCAGCCTCGATAAATCAGCAGCTAAGCCTTTTTGGCGGTAGCGATGAGGCAGAGCTTTACCACTCTGCAGACTCGCGCAGCTACGTTGCTATTTGCACCCAAGACAGCGCCGGAAAATTTCACCAATGGTGCGTTAAGCCAGGCGCTCTGGCAGGCCATCTGGCGTTTCTAGAGCCCGCTGATGACATGAACGTTTGGATTAGCCAGGGCGAGTTTTCACGGCCTAATCGACGCATCGTCAACCTCACCAGGATGGGCGTTTGTTTCCTCGATCTCGACACGTACAAGTGCGCAGCCAAGGCCTGGACGCGCGAGCAGGTGCTGGCCAAAATCCAGTCTCTGTGCGCTGCTGCCGGCATTCCACCGCCGTCGCTGGTGATTTTTAGCGGCCAGGGCTACCAAATAAAGTGGCTGCTGAGCAGCTACCTTCCCCGCGAAGCGCTGGTGCGCTGGAACGTTGTGCAGGAGCAGCTGGTTAAGCTCTTCGAGCCGCTCGGTGCCGATCCTGCCGCCAAGGATGCGGCCCGCATCTTGCGTTTGGTCGGTACCACGAACCTGAAATCCGGAAAGCGCGTGGAAGTCGTGTATGCGCAATCCAGCCCCCAGGGCAGCCCAGCTGCTGTTGATTTTGAGCTTCTGGCCAAGTTGCTGCTGCCGCTCGATCGGCAACGCAAATCGGCAAAATCGACAAGCGCTAAGGCGACTGACAACACGCCATTTGAGCTTGTGCCCAATGACGCTGCAGGCCGCAAAAACAGCCTGCTGAAGGGGATTAACACCCGCGTGCTGGCATGGGATCGCCTACACGATCTCCGCAAGCTGGCCGAGCTGCGCGGCGGCATAGGGGAGGGCATGCGCAACACCTATTTGCTGGTAGTCGCGTGCCAAATGGCCTTGTCCGGGCTGATATACCCTCAAAACTTCCGTTCCGAAGTCCGAGCCTTGCAGAGTGAGATCTCCAATGATCCCAAGTGGCTGCGCGATCGCGAGTTGCTGGGCTCACTGCAGGCGCGTGTCGATGCACACTACAAACGGGAAAAGATCGAGTACAACGGTCGCGAGTTGACGCCCATTTACACGTACCGCACTTCGACAATCATCAGCTTGTTAGCTATCACTCCGGACGAGCAGACGCAGCTCAAGACGCTTATCAGCGCTGGCCTGGCCACAGAACGCAATACCGTCCGTGAGCGCACGAAGCGCCGCGCTGCCGGCGTTGTCGAGCGCGCTGAGTACCTTGATAAGCGTAAGCAAGCAGCGGCTGAGCGGCAGGCTCAGATCCTGGCGCTGCACAGCCAGGGTCTGACAGCCCTGCAGATCGCGGCGCACCTCGAAATCACCAAACGAGCCGTTAACATGGCCATCGCCAGTAAATGAGAAAGATTCTTGGCAAGTGGGAAATGGTGTGTGGCTACGTCCTTTGGCGAAGCCCCCTCCCATAGGGAGGCTTAGGCTTTTGCTTTATGGAAAAAAGGAAGGCTTTGGGATCCTTCCCTTGCTCCAAGAAAAAAGAGAAAAGGTGCTGCGTGACGGGGAGTGCTCCTGAGCATCATCTCAACTGTGAAATGGTGTGTCGCTACTACTAATGCTCGGGGGCTGAGTCAAAGCCTATATCAGGTACCGGTATCAGTCTTCGCTGATGTGGGTGCAGCAGCTGCCTCCAGGGCTTCCCGCAGCGCTTCTAGCGCGTCCTGCAGGCGGCGATCTTCGCGACTGTCGCCCGTTGCTGGCACAAAGCTCTGACAGTGCCTCAGCAGCGCCTCTAGGTCATTTTGGTTCAGATCAAAATCAATCGTCATTGGAGGCCACCTTCGGGCTGCTGTGTCGGTTGCGGTGCTGTTGTAGGTGAGCCATTTCCTGCTCCCACATGCTCAAGAAGCGCAGCCAGTCGCGCCCATAGCTGCCCTCTGGCAGCCGCGTCGAGCCTGTCGAGGCCTGGCCAAATCGCTCCAACCACGGTTCCGGTATGTCGTCATCGCGCACGATGCGAAACCCCCGCAGATCCACGACCGGTACCATGGAGCGCAGCTGCCCAATGGTCAGCTGGTAGCCGTCGCCGATCGGCTCCGAGCGCTCCAGGAACTCGACTTCACTGAGCATCACCAGCCATTCAGCGGCAGCGGGATCGCCAGGGCGGAGCCCCTGTAGCTGCCACAGTGCGCGGCGCCGTTGTTTTTCACGCTGCCACAAGCGCTTTTCCTGCTCTTCATCCATGTCATAGCTCCACCTCAAAACGCTTAATTCCTGCCTTAACGCAAAACCGTTCGATCGCGGTCAGGCTGGCCCAGACCCGTATGGGTTCCCGCTTGCTGCGTATCGGCAACCAGCGCCCTCCGAGGCGTGCGCTGAGCGCAAATCCAGCCCCTCCGGGGCCACGAGTCGCCTGGATTTCACGTACAGACGCGGTCTCGACGAGGGCCCGCAGGGTTTCTTGATCAATGGCGGTGCGCATGTGGTTCCTTTTTGTCTAATTCGAGTGGTCGCAACGTCCAGAATCAGGGCTCAGGTTTGGACTTCAGCTCTACCAGGCGCTCCTGCAGCAGGCGCTCGACCTGGGCCTGGCCATCGTTGCCAGGGTGGGCATCGAGCAGCTGCCCGAGCCAAAGCAGCAGCCCAGGGCGCTGCCCAGGAAAGGCCGACTCCCCCGCTTTGCCAGCGATGCTGAGCAGCTGCAGCAGCCTGGCGGTGCGATCGTCCCTCATGACAGTCAAAACCTCGGGCCAGTGTCGTCCTACGCAGCATGCCACAGCCATGGGGTGTGGTCACCCAGTCCTATGGGGTATGGATGACAGTACCCCCAGGACTGGACATCACGGGCGGTCGTTTCGGGGCCGCCGATTGAACATAAATCCCGTTATTAGCAGGTCAGGCGGCAAGATGAGAATTTTTCGCATTTAGACCATTCCTGATTACCCGGCGCAGCCGGAAATCCCTGCAAAATCACCGTCCGGAGTGCCGTTATGCTGGTCGCTCATTGATTGGGAGGGACTGAAGATGTGGGATTTTCGGAAAAAGCGGCAGACCGCTGAGCAGGCGCGCAAAGTGGAGCGTGTCCTGGAGGCCCAGGAGGCGTTTTTGGCGCTGTATGAGCAGCCGGCCAGGCCGGCGAGCCTGCAGGATGAACTGGATGCGGTGAAGGCCAGTTTTGAGCGTGGCCGTGACGAGTTTCTTCGGTGATTGCCGAAGAATCTGCGTGAACCAGGATGATCAAAAATGATCAATTTACTTGTATTAGGTTGTGCTTTTTGACATAGTAATCCTGCAACTGCGGAACGACTGACCGGATGAGATTGAACGTTCCCTAGCCCGAAAAGGGTGTTCGCGCAAGGCGAACCGAGGCGTAAGCCGAAGTGGTGTCCGGATCTGCTTTATCGAATACGAAGTACGAAAATGGCGCCTAGCGGCGCCTTTTTTCGTTTCTGCGGCTCAGCGTTTCGTTGCGGTAGGTTGACCCATGTAGATCTTGCCGCAGAGCAGCACGAACGCCATACCGCCCTTCAGATTCGGCCCTTCCGCAATGTCTTGGTGATAGGCGCTTTCCACCACTAGCTGCAGATCTTGCCATTGCCGGCGCTCTCTACCTGCCCGGCGCACTTCGAAAAACACGTGATACGGCCCGGTCGGATCCTCGATGGTTATCGAGTAGCACCAGTTGCGTTCAGCCGCCGTTTCCCAAACTCGGGTGCGTGGCGATTCCGCCAGGCCACTGATCAGGGCTGGCAGCTCACGGGATAGCCTGTGTCGGATCGGGCAAAAGGTGCGAGGTCTGGCGCTGCCGGCGTCGATGATGGGCTCACCTGCAGGATGCGTGGCAGCTTCGTAGCCCTTCGAAAAGCAGTGATTAGAAAACGTAACGTGCACGCGCAGCTTTTTCTTAGCCAGCTGGCTTTCCACCTCGAACGTGAAAGGCTCCAGGTGCGACAAGTCAATGGCCTGTCCAGCAACTACTAATGGGGGAAAGTACGAATCGGCCACGCGACGCTCCTTGTTATGGGCCTATTGTACCCGAAAATTTTAATCTGTTTGTGCAGGCGACGCGCAGGCGAAAGTCACGACCTGGTTGGGTCGTGTTCTTTGCTTTTGTTAAATCAGGTAGATGTACCTTCGGAGCAGGTGCTGAAGACCGCTGAAGGTGGCTGAAGCCCAGTATCCACGGGCCTTACAGGCGTGCTGCTAGATGGTATAAGCATGAGCAGAACAGTAATTGAAACTTTGATTTTTGACACTTTTTTATTCTTTGACATATTAAATCCTCTTATTTTTAAGTCATAGGCGCACTCCTATTTAGTTGGTTAATATCAAATTAACATTAAATTAGTTGTTTGCTTGAAGTTAGTATTGCATATGAAAAATCAAAGTCAACAGACTAAGTTAAACTTTTTTGCAAGTTAACTAGACTTGTTAACAAAATACACTAAGTTGAAAAACTTTCAATTCTTCAAGCTTTTGATAGTCTGTGCAATGTTCTCAGGGTTTTGGACAGTTTTAAACTGTCCAAAATTGACTTGTGACACGATGGTCATAACAAGCATTCCGGCTATGCAGATGCGACGAATAGTTTTGGCCAGGCTGATTTTAGTCGAAAAATTAGCCTTAACCGTAATTTCGATTTCGTTCATTTTTAGGATTCCAGAATTGGTGTTGTGGCCAGCATAGCCAGCCTCAAAAAGCGCTGCAAGCCCCGTAATCACTGGCCTTTGCGACCACACCTAAAGGAACCTAAAGGCTAACTGCGCGAGCCGATCCGCACATCCAATCCCATGTAAATGGCTGCAGGCCTTTAATAACAAGGCCTGCGAGATAAGTTTGGTGTGTAAAGTTGAGCGTTATTAAGTGCGGCGTACTCTATAAACCTATAGGCTAACTTTTTTCACCCGTCTGGGAAAACAGAGAAAAGGCGTAACCCTCACCTTAATAGCTTTTTCGCGCTGGGGTGATCGGCGGGTAAAGCTTCTGCAGGTTGCGCAGGCTGTCGAGGATCGCCATGAGCCGGCGCGCCTCCGGACGATGTCCGTCCTTAGGCTCGACCAGCAGGGCGGTATAAAGCTGGGCGATGCGCTGCTCAGCGGTGTTCAGTTCGGCCTGCACGTCGCGCTGCGCCTGCGCGGCGCGGGCCTCAAACGACGGTTGTGCTGCTTGGGAGTGTTCGGTCATCGCGGGCCTCCAGGGCTTTTGTAGGGATAGTGGCGGCAAACGTAACGGGGTAGTTTTAAAAGCTCAGGGACTAGTCCTCAAGAGCTTACAAACCTATATCGCTTTCTAGGAGCGCAGCGGCAAGCAGCTCCAGCTGGTCGCGGTCTGGCTCATTGTCCAGGGCCTGGGCATACAGCGCATAAACCTCAGTGGCCTGCGCAGTCACGCGCTCGCTGATTTTCAGCGAGCCCCGTTCGCCAGAACTGCGCTGGGGATCACACCAAAGCGCGGCCAGTCTGCCGTTGCTAAGGGCATGCTCAAATGTCTGCTTTTGCCAATGCGTGACGAGAAACTTCGTCGGCTGCGCACCTGGCGTCTGCTCGATCGCCCAGCTGGTAATCAGGGCCACCAATTCTGAGCGGTAC
>NZ_JAJSRO010000083.1:0-309 GCF_021283425.1 Pseudomonas sp. NMI542_15
AACCTGCAGATCGGTACCCCGGCGACCGTTCAGGTCACCGACACCATCAGCAAAGTCACCGCCGTCCTGTCGGTGGACAACACCGCTGTAGTCGAAGGTGGCAAGATCACCTACACCGTGACCCTGATCAGCGAAGACACCAAGCTGCCAGTGACCGGCCACGGCGGTGTGACCGTGACCCTGACTGGCGGCACAGTCGTGACTATTCCGGCGGGTTCTGCTTCGGGTACCGCCTTCGTCACTGCACCGAACGACCTGTATGCCGGTGGCCAGCCTGCGATCACCAAGTCGATCACCGACATTTCGGTC
>NZ_JAJSRO010000046.1:0-12494 GCF_021283425.1 Pseudomonas sp. NMI542_15
CTGGCCGGCATGAAAGACTCCAAAGTGATCGTTGCGATCAACAAGGACGAAGAAGCGCCGATCTTCCAGGTGGCCGACTACGGCCTGGTCGCTGACCTGTTCGAAGCGGTGCCAGAGCTGGAAAAGCTGGCCTGACCCGCCTGCCTGGTTTTTGAAGAAGCCCGGCCCTCTTACAAAGGGTCGGCTTGCAAATGCTTCTTCAAAAAAGCCCGGGTACGATCCTGCACCGGGTTCCTCAGAATGTCCCCAGGAGCCCCCTGTTCCACAACAACCCCACCATCCATGAATACGATCTGGTCAGCAACCTCGCCGGCAAAGCGCATCTCATGCGTGACGATCAACATGGTCATGTGCTCGGCCGCCAGTTGCTTCATGACCAGGTTCACCTCTTCCACAAGCTCCGGGTCCAGGGCTGAGGTCGCTTCATCGAACAACATCACCTTGGGTTGCATGGCCAACGCCCGGGCAATGGCAACGCGCTGCTTCTGCCCACCGGACAAGCGCGACGGATATTCGTCAATCTTGTTTTCCAGCCCGACCTTTTGCAGGTACTCCAGGGCCAGCGCTCTGGCCGCACTTTTCGAGTAGCCTTTGAGCTTCACAGGCCCTATCGCGACGTTTTCACAGACGGTGAGGTGCGGGAACAGATTGAAGTGTTGAAACACCATGCCCATTTGCTGGCGCACCCGATTGATGTGCTGCTCGAAGGCGCGGCCTTTCAAGGGGCGGTTGACCTGATCACCATCCAGCCAGATTTCACCGTCATTGAGCACTTCGAGATGGTTGATCGACCGCAGCAAGGTGCTTTTGCCAGAGCCACTCGGGCCGATGATAGCGAAGATCTGCCCACGCGAGACCGACAGGTCGATGCCCTTGAGCACCTCAAGTGTGCCGTAGGCTTTGCGAGCGCCCTTCACTTCTACCATAGCGTTGTTGTTCATCGTGACATCTCGACCTTGGCTTCAATAAGATGCAACCCCGCCTCGAGTACCAGATTGGCCACGTAGTAGATCACTGCGACGGCTATATAGAACTCAAAGGGGCTATACGTTTCGCTGACAGCCAATTGGGCGCTGTAGACGAGTTCGGCAATACCGATGATCGACACCAGTGAAGTGTCCTTCAGCAACACAATGAGGTTGTTCCCCAGTGGCGCAATGGTTTTTCTGAGCGCCTGCGGAACAATGATGTAGCGCTGGGTCATGGCTTTGCTAAGGCCAATCGAGCGCGCGCCCTCTATCTGGCCTGGGTCGACCGCCTCGATCCCGGACTTGATCACCTCAGCGTTGTACACCGCAAAATGCAGGCTTAGCCCGATTATCCCCGCAGCCAGCGCCGGAATATCGATACCCACCTGAACCAGCCCGTAATAGATCAGATACAGTTGCAGCAACAATGGCGTGCCCATCAACAGCCAGGTCACGAAGCGCACAGGCAGTGCCATGGCTTTCGGCGCATACAGGTCGATCAAGGCGAATAACACACCCACCATCAGGCTGATGACGCTGGAACAGAGAAACATGACAACCGTCCACCACAGACCGGTTGCCAGCATTTCATAGTAAGGCGTGATGACACTCAGGTTGAACCCTTCCACTGGCACTCCTCACTGGGTTGCGTAGCGCCGGTCCAGCACTTCCACCAGGTACTTGACCGCGTAGACCATGACGATATAAAGCAGCGCCGACACCATGAATATCTCGAACGGTTTGTAGGTTGAACTGATGAAGCGCTGCGCGGTGTAAGTCAGTTCGACCACCGAAATGGCCGACACCAGGGCAGAACCCTTGATCAGGCCGATAGCATTTACGCCAAGCGGCCTGATCATCAGCTTCATTGCCTGGGGAATGATGATGAACAACAGCGTCTGGCTGCGGCTGAAGCCAATCGACCGTGCGCCCTCCTCCTGGCCTGGGTCGACATTATCGATAGCCCCTCGAATGGACTCCGACATATACGCCGCTATATTCATGCCTAAACCGATCACCGCAGCAGAAAACGGCTCAAGCTCAATACCTATTTGTGGCCCACCAAAATAGATAATGAACAACTGCACCAGGCAGGGTGTACCGCGAAAGACACTGACGTAGATTTTGGCTGCCCACCGCAAGAGAATAAATGGCGATAACCGGCACGCCACCAGAACGATTGCAAGGAGTAAACCCAGTAAGAGTGACAGCAACGAGATCTGCACAGTTACCCAGGCGGATTCCAGAAAGAACGGGTAGGTGCGATGGATCAATGACAGGTCCATAAAAACCACTCACAGAATTCAGCCAACCCGGCCCAACCTGTCGGTCAGGCCACTCCAGGTGTGCATCAGCGAATATCGCTACCCACCCATTTCATGGAGATTTCTTTATAGGTGCCATCGGCCAGAATCTCGTCCAGCGCCTTCTGCAACTGGGCCTTGAGTTCAGGGTTGTTTCTGCGAATGGCAATGCCCAGGCCTTCACGGCCACCCTGCTCGTCCGGCAGGCTGATGATCCGCACCTTCTGCCCGGTCTCTTTTACCGCAACCATGACCGGAATACTGTCCATCACTACCGCGTCGATACGACCGGCTTCCAGGTCCACCAGCATTTCCGGTAAGCCTTTATAGGTGCGCACTTTAAGATTGCCGCGATTACGCGCCCATTTGTCATGCGAGTCACCCAACGTAACGCCAACGGTGACATCCTTCAGGTCATCAAGCCCCTTGATCGAAGAGTCTTCCTTGACGCCGATGGTACGGCCTGCATGGTAATAAGGGCCCACGAAGTCGACGGCTTTCAGCCGCTCGGGGGTAATGGTCATCGAGGCAATGACAGCGTCATACTTCTTGGCCAGCAGCCCGGCGATAATGCCGTCAAACGGTGTGGTGATAATTTTTATATTCACACCCAGACGCTGGGCGAGTGCTTCACCAATGGAGGCGTCGAAACCGACAATTTCATTCTTTTCATTGGCGAAACTGAACGGAGAGTATTGGCCACTCATTGCCACGCGCAGTACTTTTGAATGTTGAACGGCCTGCAAATCATCGGCGTGCGCCATGCCGTGAGAAAATAATGCAGCCGCTGCAACAGCGGTGGAAGCCAGTAGCATCCTGGTTTTTCTTGCCAGCATCGAGGCACTCCTTGGAAGTTTCTATTTCTTATAGTCTTGGGTTCTGAGGCCCCAACCTTCACTGAGAGCTTTGCACACTGATCCCTTGAAATCACCCTGCAATGTGCGCGTTCGACTGGCACATTGCCGGAATCGACCGACACAATGCCGGCACTACTTCGGGCCTTGAAAAACTGGAGTAGTGTCTGCCGATGCACTAAAAACAAGCAAGTATTCGGCTGGTTTACCTACTGTACTTTGGGCGGCCAGTCACTTATCGGTGATCAGGCGGGAGTGTCAGCATTGCGCGAATTAGACGTCAAAGATCGAGAAATCCTCGACATACTCTCCAAGGAAGCGCGTGTGGCACTCAAAGCGCTGGCTGCAAGAGTTGGCCTGTCAAGAAGTGCCACCAGCGAGCGGGTTTTGCAACTGGAACGCAGTGGGGTCATTCGCGGATATCGCGCCGACATCGGTGAAATCGATGCCCATGTCATACGGGCAATCATCCTGGTAGCGCTGAAACGTACACCGGCACTTGGGTTGTTGGACCTTCTGGCGCAGAACGCCCAGGTGAAACGGGTTTCATCGGTCAGCGGGCAGCTCGACTTGATAGTGGAGGTCGAAGCACGGACGATTGATGATTTGAACCGTGTGCGGGACGCCGTGGCATGCCACGACTCTGTAGATGACATTACTACGGCAGTAGTGTTGCGGCGTGACATAGACCGGCAGAAGGCGTGATGCAGGCGCGGCCTTGTGTCGCGCCTGCAAAGACCGCGTAGTCTGCAAAAGCTACTTCAGTGCTGCGGTAAAGCTGTCTTTCAGCACGTCGAGGAGGAAGTCGGCATTGGCCCGGCTGAAAATCATCGATGGCCGCATTTTCAGCACGTTGTCATGCGGGCCTTCAGTGCCGATCAATACGCCGCGTTCCCTGGCGCCATCAGCCACTTTCCGGGCCAGGGACGTGGCCGGCGCCTTCGACTTGCGGTCGGTGACCAGGACGATGCCGAGGAAAAGCCCAAGCCCGCGCACATCACCAATCACATCGAATTGCTGCTGAAGCTTGCGGAACCCATCGAGCAGGTAGTTACCAACACTCAAGGCATTTTCTTTCAACTGGTCGCGCTCGATTGCATTGAGCACCGCCAGGCCTACCGCGCACGACACAGGGTTGCCGGCGAAGGTATTGAAATACTCCATCCCATTATTGAAGGCATCGGCAACCTCACGCGTGGTGACAACCGCCGACATCGGGTGGCCGTTACCAATCGGTTTGCCCATGGTGACGGCATCCGGCACCACGCCCTGGGTCTCGAATGCCCACCAGTGGCTACCGACGCGGCCGAACCCGACCTGTACCTCATCGGCCAGGCAAAGCCCACCCTCGGCGCGAACCATGGCGTAGACCTCCTTGAGGTAGTTGTCAGGCAGGAACACCTGCCCCGCCACGCTGGGGATCGACTCGGCAAGGAAGAAGCCTGGGCCCTTGCCTGCCTTGCGTATGGCATCCAGCTGCTCTGCGACCGACTCGGCAAAACGCTTGCCGTGCTCTTCCACTGGCCAGTGCCCGGGCGCGTAGTAGCTGTCCGGGACCATCGCCTCGTGAACATGCGCCGCCCTGCCCTTGCCGGCCTTGCGCTTGTACTTGTAAGGGCTAAGGTCGATGAGTTCTTGCGTGGTGCCGTGGTAAGCCCAGTCCAGCACGATCGCCTGGTCACTGCCTGTGTAGTTGCGCGCCATGCGCAGCATCAGGCTGTTGGCTTCACTCCCCGAACAACCAAAGGACGCTACGCAAAGACCCTCTGGCAGGGTACCGGTCAGGCGTTCGGCGTACTCGACGATGTTGTCGTGCAGGTAACGGGTGTTGGTGTTGAGTAGCGCAGCCTGGCGGGTCAAGGCCTCGACCACGTCGGGATGGCTATGGCCCAGGTGGCACACGTTGTTGAAGCAGTCCAGGTAGGCGCGCCCGAAGTTGTCGATCAGCCATACGCCATCACCACGCACGAACTTGATCGGGTCGGTGTACGAAATTGACAGGTTAGGTAGCAGCAGATCCTTGCGCTTGGCAATAATCTGGGCCTTGGTCATCCCTTGCTGGGTGTAGGTCTCTGGCGGGATACCCGCCAAGGCCGAGGCATCGGGGAACAGGTCGGCCCATACCTCCTGGTACTCGGGCTCACCCACGCCAATGACCTCGCTCGCACTCAGCTGGGTATCGGTGGTCATCTGCAGGTGCAGGTGGGGAATCCAGCCGCCGTTTTCATGATCGGTGCCCATGTAACCGACCAAGTCGCCGGCTTCGAGCTTGTCACCGGCTTTCAAGCGGCTGAGCGCTTCATGGGCCATGTGCCCCCACAGGGTCAGAAATGGCGGGCAACCGGGTGGCGTGTGCTCGATCATCACCAGGCCACCATACCCCAGCGGGTCTGGTTCAACCTCCACACTTCTGACAGTGCCAGCGACCGGTGCGTACAACGGCGTACCCGCTGGCATCACCAGGTCGACACCGACATGCAGTGTGCGGCGCTGCCCTTTGATGAAACGGGACTCGAACGCGCTGTCAGTGTAGATGGTGCGCAACTCCCCCCATGGCCCGATGGCCAATGGCACCTGGTGAGCAGCAGAAAACGCTTCCCACCAACGGGTTGCATCTGCAGGGCGCTGTTCAGCCGAGGCGATGGTCATCTCGTGGGTGGCGTCACCAAACGGTGCAATCACCTTGTTGAGGATGGCGGCGGACGGGCGCACCAGGTCGGCGAAGGATTTGTGGTTGTCCGCAATCCAGCGGCGGACATCACCCGCGCCTTCGATGGCATCGAAACCACAGGCCTTGCGCAGTATGCCGGTGGCCAGCCGTGGGTTCATCGAGTCGAGTTGTTCCAGCAGGCGCCAGGCAGGCGCTTCACTGATCGCCAGGTAGGGGTTGTGCTCTGTCTGATCCTGCCGGGAAGCGGAGAACGTGACGCTGACGACCAGGCGCATGGCGATCAGGTTGAACAACACATCAAGCTCTTGCGCCTGCAACGGGTATGTCTCGTGGAAACCGGCGGCCAGCGCAGCAGCAGCGCCGATCGGGTCGTCCATGTCCAGAATGGCGTACGCGCTGGCAATCGCGACCTCGGCAATCAGCACGGTATGCACGGCATCGCCAAAGTCGATGAAGCCCGTCACGGTACTGGTGGTTTCGGCATCGACCAGGATGTTCCAGTCGTTGGCGTCGTTGTGAATCACCTGCGCCCGGAGGGACGCCAGCTTGGGCTGTACGGTCTGTTCAAACCGGGTTATGAAGCGCTCGACAATGGCCCGGCGTTCAGGGCTCTTGATGAAGTGCAGGCGCGACCGGGAGCGCGCAGCATGGCGCAGATCCCAGTCAAGGTCGCGGACGGCACCCGGGTGCATGAAGCCCTGCAGTGCGCGGTCGAGTTCACCGAGTGCCCGACCGAAGTTTTTCATCAGGGCGAATGAGCGCCTGGCCTCGGCAAGTGGCGTACCGGCCAACCAGCTGACCAGGCGTACCGCGTGCGTTTCACCTGTGGCACTGGTCACCGATGGCAGGTAGTCGCCAGCCATGCTGGCCCGCAAGTGAGGCACGCGCAAATGCGCGCCGTGCACGGCCAGGTGATCAAGCAGCGCGGTTTGGAACTCGCTTTCCACCCTGGGTTCGCTGGCATTGACGATTTTCAGTATCCAGCCTGCATCCAGGCCAGTCTCCAGCCGGTAATTGCGATCACGCTCCCCATCCAGGGGCGTGGCAGTGCCAGAGACATTGAAGAAATCTTTTGCAAGGCCCTCGGCTTCGCTTGCCGAAAACCGAGGTGCCGGGTGGGAAAGGTCTGTCATGTCATCACGTTCCGAGCGAGCAAATTGTTTTTCAATAGCTTGTCATGCACCACCGAAACCGACACCCTGCATACCGTCGGGATCAACAGGCATTATGCCGGTTCCGACCGGCATAATGACGGCAAGCTAATCAGGTGGTGCAATGCGTGAGCTGGACGCAAAAGATCGTGAGATTCTTGAAGTACTTTCGAAGGACGCGCGCATTGCGCTGAAGGCATTAGCCGGCCGCATAGGCCTTTCCAGAAGCGCCACGACCGAGCGCGTCGCCAACCTTGAACGCAGCGGGGTCATTCGCGGTTATCGGGCGGATATCGGCGAAATAGATGCCAATGTGATACGCGCGATCTTGCTGGTGACATTGCAGCGCACGCCTGCCATGGGGCTGCTCGACCAGTTGGCCACGGACGCACGCGTGCGGCGGGTTTCCTCGGTGAGCGGTCAGCTCGACCTGGTGGTTGAAGTGGAGACCCGGACGATCGACGACCTCAACCAGGTACGCGACAACGTGGCACGGCACGAATCCGTGGATGACATTACCACGTCGGTGGTCCTGCGCCGTGATATCGACCGGCAGGGTGCCTGACGACCTGCAGGATGGCACGGGCTTCGCCCGTGTTCGCGGGGCAAGCCCGCTCCCACAGTGACCGCGCTCGCTTTCAGCCTTTGTGCGAGACAGTTACTCTCCACAGGGTATGCGAATTGGCCGCCAGCGCAGTTTATACATGCCTAGCGAGTCAACTTGGCCCTGCTGTCTTACTCAAAATCCAGAAGCCTGCGCGGTCACTGTGGGAGCGGGCTTGCCCCGCGAACACCGGCCAAGCCGGTGCCATCCACGCCTAGAGAATCAAGCTTCGCGTATAGGCCGCTCCTGGCGTTCCTGCCGCTCCTTGGCCTCGATGCTCAGTGTCGCGGTCGGCCGCAGCAGCAAGCGCTTGAGGTCGATGGGCTCGCCGGTGTCCTTGCACCACCCGTACTCACCCCGTGCAATGCGCTCCAGGACTTCGTCAATCTTGTCCAGCAGCTTTTTTTCCCGCTCAAGCAGGCGCAGCTGCCGTTGCCGCTGCTCTTCCTCCGCGCCGTCCTTGACCCACAACACTTTGCACGGCAACCCATTCATGCGTTGTACCGCAACAGCATGTATGTACCTGCTGCAACACGCGTTTTCATTGACTAGCTGGCAGCCCGATGGGCCCTTGAGGACACCGGGCTGTAACAGCCATATCACGTTGCTGGCACAGCTCGCATGCGTGCAAGCACGCCCTGAATCTCGCCAACCACCTGCCGGGTTGCCTCGTCGATCGTCCCTTCATTGCGGCACAACACCCAGCCGTACTCTGCAACGGCACGCTCGAACGCCTCGGTACAGGCCACCTGTTCATCAAGGTTGTAGATCACCGTACTGCCAAGCCCACGCGTACGCGCTGCGGCTCGTGCCCATGAGGTTTCAGCGGCTGTGACAACCCCGACATGCAAATCGGGCACTTGCACGTTTCGCTCAAGGTTCAGGCGCAAGATCTGGTCAAAAGGCACCGTGCGACGAAAAGCAGCATCAGAGGGATACCAGCGATCAATCAGGATGATGCTGTCAGCTGGCTGCCTGGGCAGCACATGCCGGGAAATCCAGGCGCGGCTCTCTGCAAAGCGCTCGCACACCTTGAACTCCAGGTCCGGGCATGGGCTTCTGGCAAGCTGGTTGACCAGGACCATGGTCTCGCCCCGGTAAGGGTCGTTGTTTCTTTCGCAAAGGCGGATCACCTTATTCCCGTCCAGGCGCAAGGCTTGAGTGACGGCCTCCAGCAGCGTGGTCTTCCCGGTACCCTTGGGCCCATCGATAGCAACAAACAGCGGGCGGTTCATCGTTCAATACCCGTTGGCTCAAGCGCGGAATGAAAGCATTGATCGTGGCTTGTCTTCAAGCGATTCGCTTGCTGCGTTAACCCTGAGCTTTCCAACCCACTTGCTCAAGGGCCTTCAGCAACCGCGAACCCTCCAGGCCTGGCACTTCTCGCCCGTCCTCTGTTTGCAGGGTCCTGCCTGCCAGGATCGCGTTGACAATGGCCTCTTCTACCGCATCGGCCGCTGCCGCGAACAGCGGCGAAATATTGGCAAAGCACGGTTGATGGCGCGCCGGGCCTTCGCGGGGCTCGATGACACTGACACCGGTGCGTACAGGCTTGCCGTTATGGTGCTTGCTCAGGGTGGCGTGGCCAACCCGTACACCCGGCACATCGGTAATGGCGTTGTGGGGGCCAGGCCGACCAAGGCCCAGCGTGATACCGAAATCGCGTGCTCGCATCTTGTCTCTCGCTCAAAGCTTCTGGAAAGCCGGGCTCAACTTGCCATACGTGCCGTACAGCAACACGGAAGTAATCAGAATGCCAAGAATGATGAAAATGTCCCGGGCTGAAGCCGTACTTAACAGGGTCGTCAACAGGTACCCGGCCCCGTCACCGCAGCCAAGGCCGGCAGTGGCCACAGCGGCATCCGGTAAGGGTGCTCACGGTCGCGGCGCAGCACGCGGCTGAACAGCGCGCACATCCCGACCACCAGGTACACGCACAGGATCAGCAGTACAGTGAAATCTCGCCAGAAACCATAAAGGTGAACCGGCGTCATCTGTACGCGAAGCTGAACATATCGTCTCACCCCGAGCTGTTTTCGATGTTCATACGAGAGTTGGGTTTCACAGATGAACGGGCACATACCCCGTCAACCTGAAAAGGCAGCCACTCGGCAATGCCCAAGGCGGACAATGCCTGCTAGGCTGACGGTGGCGGCCCTTTTGGCAGCCTACTCTTTACCCTTAGGCACGGGCCAAATGACCTCCGATCCGCAAGTAAACCTGACCAACTGCGACCGCGAACCGATCCAGATCCCTGGCAGCATCCAGCCCCACGGCTGCCTGCTGGCCTGCGATGCATCCGCGACCGTGGTCCTGCGCCATTCGCTCAATGCCCCGC
This sequence comes from Pseudomonas sp. NMI542_15, assembly GCF_021283425.1. Lineage (NCBI taxonomy): Bacteria > Pseudomonadati > Pseudomonadota > Gammaproteobacteria > Pseudomonadales > Pseudomonadaceae > Pseudomonas > Pseudomonas sp. NMI542_15. The sequence continues at coordinate 9,891 of NZ_JAJSRO010000046.1, forward strand.
ATTTGCTGGGCCTGGCAGGCGATATCAACGGGCAGAAGCTGCACACAGTCTTAGGGGACGAGGTAGCCCACACCTTGCGTAACGCATTGGCCCGTACCCGCGAAGCCTCGCGCCCTGCACTCAGCTTTGGCGTGATGCTGCCCAACGGCCAGGCCTTCGATATCGCCGCCCACCTGTTCAAGGGTTCGGCCATCCTGGAGTTCGAACCGGCGGGCGCCAGCATCGCCGAGCCCATCGAACTGGCCCGCACCCTGATTACCCAGCTGCGCGAAACCGCCCAGACCACCCAATTGATCCGCGACGCTGCCCGCTTTGTCCGCGCGGTGCTGGGCTACGACCGTGTAATGATCTACCAGCTCGGTGCAGACGGGGCTGGCCAAGTGGTAGCGGAAGCCAAGCGCGGCGACCTCGAAAGCTTCATGGGCCAGTATTTCCCCGCCACCGACATCCCGCAGCAGGCCCGAGCGCTTTACCTGCGCAACCCCATCCGGGTGATCTCCGATGCCCAGTTCAAACGGGTCGCCATCGAGCCTGTCCTTGACCCGTCAGGCGAACCGCTAGACCTGTCCTACGCGCACCTGCGCAGCGTGTCGCCGGTCCATTGCGAGTACCTGTGCAACATGGGCGTGGGCGCCTCCATGTCGATATCGGTGATCGTCAACGGCGAGCTGTGGGGGATGATCGCCTGCCACCACTACACGCCACGTACACTGACCATGGGGCAGCGGGTGGCCGCCGAAATGTTCGGCGAGTTCTTCGCGTTGCATCTCGAGACCCTGCGCAGCCGGCAAAAACTCGAAGCCGCCGTGCGGGTTCACAACGCACTGGACGACATCGTGCGCGATGCCACCCTGTCAGTGGACCTCGATGGGTTCTTCCACTCACGCCTGCCGCAACTCATGTCGCTGATCCCCTGCGATGGCGTCGGCATATCGCTGCAAGGCCGCTGGGTATCATCCGGGCTGGTATTGCCGAAGGCTGCCGTGCCCGAACTGTTGAACCTGGCAGGCAGGGTCACCGATGGCCGGACCTGGGCGTCCAACCGCCTGTCGATGGTGCATCCCTCTGCCCAGGCTTACTTCACCGACGTCTCTGGCGTTTTGATCATCCCGATATCGCAACAGCCGAGGGACTACCTGATCTTCTTCCGCAAGGAGGTCATCGAGACACTCGCCTGGGCGGGGGACCCTAACAAGACCTACGACAGCGGGGCGCTGGGGGATCGTCTGACACCGCGCAAAAGCTTCGCCGTCTGGAAAGAAACCGTTCACCAGCATTCGCTGCCCTGGACCGAGCAGGATCGCCAGTTTGGTGATGCCATCCGCACCGCCATCGTCGAAGTGGTGCTGCACAACAACGAGCTGCTCGCCGGCGAGCGATCGAAGGCAGAAGTGCGCCAGCGCATCCTCAATGAAGAGCTCAACCACAGGGTCAAGAACATCCTGTCGCTGATCGGGGCATTGGTTGCCCATCCGACCGCTGAGGGGCAGACACTCCAGGACTATGTGACGACATTGAAAGGTCGTATACAGGCATTGTCACTGGCCCATGATCAAGTGGTGCGGGGTGATGGTGGCGGTCGCCTGGAGAGGCTGCTGGAGGCCGAGCTTTCGCCCTATCGCACGGCTGCCGGCATGATCGAGCTGCAGGGCCCTAACGTCATCCTCGATGCGCGCGCCTACTCGGTAATGGCCCTGGTGCTGCACGAACTGGCTACCAATGCGGCCAAGTACGGCGCGCTATCGCGGGCCGGCGGCAGGCTTTCGGTAAGCTGGGCACTCGACGCCGCGAACGCCTGCGCCATCAGCTGGCGTGAAAGTGGCGGGCCAACGGTACGCCCGCCCAGCCGCAGTGGCTTCGGCTCGGTACTGATCGACCGCAGCATCCCGTTCGACCTGGGCGGCACCAGCACAGTGGAGTATTACCCCGAAGGCCTGCAGGGCTTTTTCAGTATCCCGGCCAAGCACCTTACCATTGCCGAAACCTTCGAACCCGTCATCCCGGCCTCGGCCATGGCCCGCGTGCGCGATACCTTTGCAGCGCGGGAGGACTTGTGCGTGATGATCCTCGAAGACCAACTGGTGATTGCAGTGGGCTTGGAGCAGATTCTCACCGATGCTCAAATCAAGCACGTGATCACCGCTAATTCCGAAGCTGAGGCAATGCAACTGCTCGCCGGTTGCACACCGGATGTGGCCATACTGGATGTCAACCTGGGTACCGGCACATCCATTTCCGTGGCCGATGAACTGTTACGCCGTCAGGTTCCCTTCCTCTTTGCCACCGGCTATGGCGACGGTATCAGCATTCCCGAGCACTTGAAGGCTGCCCCCGTAGCGCGCAAGCCTTACGACGCCAACAGCATCCTGGCCAGCCTGCAGGGCCTGTTGGATCGTTGACGGAAGCGACGGAGATTGCGTGGCCTGCGAGGCCTGGGATAACACCGGCCTTGCCGGTGCGCGGCTGAAACCGCTCTTGCAGGAGGGCAGCGCCAGCCTTGAAGCTGGCGCCGTACCTTAGGGCTTATACCGCCAGCGCACGCTCACGCAGCTCGCTGTTGAGGATGCGGTCGTTCTCGCTGTAATCGACCGGGCAGTCGATCAC
>NZ_JAJSRO010000084.1:0-308 GCF_021283425.1 Pseudomonas sp. NMI542_15
ACCGAAGGTGGCGAGATCACCTACACCATCACGCTGACCAACAAAGACGGTCTGCCGATCAACAACCATTCGGCGCTATATTTCAAGCTGACCGATGGCACCACTGTTGTCGTCGCGGCCAACAGCACCACGGGCTCGGCCACTGCAACCGCCCCGGATAACGTGTATGTCGGTACTAACCAGCCGGTGGTCAATGCCATCGATGCTGTCAGCGGCGCGGATGCGTGGAAGTTCGAAAACCTGAATCTGGACAAGACCCCGGTCAGCACCCAGGTTACCGACGAACCAGGCACCCCAGGCAACGAAGG
>NZ_JAJSRO010000047.1:0-10678 GCF_021283425.1 Pseudomonas sp. NMI542_15
ATTGACGAAACTCAGGAAGTTGAAGGCGTTGGACGCTGTGTTTGAGGTGATGGTCATGACAATTCAGCTCCAGGTTCAAAGTGCAGTTGCACAACGGTAGCGGGTAGGGCCGACACTACCGCCATCGTGAAAGCGCCCTACCAGGAAGCTATTCTCTGGGCAGGTAAAGTCGCTCTCATTCTCATCTTGTGGTGCAGACCAACCGTCGAACCATCGAATTTTTAGATTGTTGACGCCGTTTGTAAGTGCGCCGCAGGCGTAAGTGGTGCGTTGGTAAGTAAAAAGCGATTGATGGCGGCCAACCATGACCTTCCCGGGCGGGCACATAAAGTAAACCCCATCATTTTCGGTGATCATATCGGACCAAGATATATCTGTTACCGTGAGAGTTGCTGAATCTAGCTGGAATCTCGCACAGGTATAATCTTGCACTTCGCCCTCTACCTTGCGCCCCTGCATCACCTCGTGAAGCCCGCATGTGAATTTAGTGAAGTAGTCCACGTTTTCAGTTACATTCACACTGTATTGATTCGTGGGGCGAAGAGGGGTGCGTGACGATGTAATTAAACGGATGCAAGCAGTGCTGTCCCTGGCGTCGCTGTCTTGAGTTTTTCTTTTTTTAACCATCATCAAACCCGGGGCGATGATCGTATTGTCTTCGTAGGAAACCAAGTCTTCGAATTCGAAGGCGGGGGTGGACGTCACGCGCCTCGTGGTGCGAAGTTCCATCGAAAACTTGCCATCCTCTGTGTTGCAACCAATGCCATCGGTAATCAGGATGTTCACGGAAGATGGGAGGTTATCGAACTGTATGGTGCGTCGCTTTATATCTTTGCACCAGGTGTTGGGAGAGTTGAATTCATAGTTTACCTGTTCGCCTGAGCCTTCGCCGGGAACAGTCAGTGAACATTGCGCATTGTCTTTGTCCCGGATAAGGATTGTGCCGTTTTGTGTGGCTGCCTGCACCGCTTGATGCAGGCTGGCCAGCAGTAGGGGTAAAGCAATGATGCTGAGTCTGAGTGCGCTTGACATGATGAAACCTCGGATGTTTGGTCAGAACAGTTTGCTGCAGTAGTACTCAGTCTCCATTTCCTTGTCACTGGAAAGCGCCATGCCCGAAAGTACTTCATTTGCAGCGCATTGCATGCCGTGGTCAGGCTCTTTGAATTTCCGGGTGCTGGTATGAGAGGGGGTCAATGGTTGGCCCCAGATGTCTCTGACTTCAGCGCAATGTATCCAGTAGTTTGAGGCGTCAAGTATGTCTCGGCCACGCCCGGTCATGATCTTCGGACTCTGGCAGTTGGCGAGAGCGCCTGTTGCAATAATTTTGATTTCATTGTAGGTATTGAGCACCTCCCCGCTTTGAGTAACACTTCCGCATACGTACCCAACTTTGTCTTCCAAGCGAACACGCCCCACCATTACATTGCCGGGTTTACACTTAAAGTCATGGTGAAACTCCACTAGCGGAGGGGGCGAAATTTCATTAGGATCGATGATTGCAAGTTCTGCAACGGCAGAGTTGCACAGCAGTAGCAGCAACGCTGCGGCCGCAGGTGCGGGCCATTTACTGTTCATGAGCGGGTCCTCATTGGCTAGAAAAAAAGAGTGCACGTCGAGTCTAGCCAGTTCCAGCGCGTGGAACACCTGGCAAAAATACTAGGTAGGTGGAGTGGGCGGCCTCGAGGTAACACAACAAGACTGCCGATGCCGACTTATTGTTTTTTTGCTAGTATCCAGTGCGTATGCTAAGCGAAAAGGGGGGCGCTGAATTTATCATGAAATTCAATTTTCTGATCTGCCGGGGCGGTTGAAGTCCCTCACCAGACGTTCCATGTTGGGGGTGATGGTCTTGATAGTTCAGTTCAATATTCACTGTGCAGTTGCACATCGGTAGCGGGTAGGGCCTTCTTCATCGCCATCGTGATAGCGCCCTACCAGAAAGCTATCGGTCGGGCAGGCAAAACCGCTCTCATGCTCTCCTTGTGGTGCGGACCACCCGTCAGACCATATAATTTCCAGATCTTTACTCCCGTTTTTCAGTGAGGCACAGGCATAAGTGGTGGAACCATTCTCGTCATTCCAGTGATCGCGGCCAACCATGACCTTTCCTGGAGGGCACATATAGTAAGTGCCACTGCTTTCGATGATTTTGTTGGACCAGGAGAGAGGCCCTATCAAGAGATCAGTTGAAGCCTGCTTGAAGGTCGCGCATATGTAGGCGGTCCGGCCATCCGTTTCGTCGCCCCGATGTAAGCGCGCCGTGATCACCTCGTGTAAGCCGCATGTGAATTGCTCCCTTGGATCCACGAAGTATGCGGCTTCTTTAACCTGCGTTGCGGGTATAGGATCAGGGCGCTTGGTGGCTGGCGAGGTCGTTATACGGATACAAGCAGTGCTGTCCCGGGCGTCGCTGTCTTGCGTGAAGTCTTTTTCAAGCACTAGCACACCGGGTGCGATGTGGTTTTCGAATGAAACCAAGTCTTCGAATTCGAAGGCGGGCATGGATGTTACGCGGCGGGTAGTGCGAAGTTTTAGTCGGAACTTGGCATCTTCCAAGTCGCAACCAAGGCCATCGGTAATCAGGATTGTCGCGGCGCTGGGGAGGCCATCAAATTGTATTGTGCGTGGTTTTATATTCTTGCAGCTCGAGTCCGGAAGATTGAATTCATATTGTGTAAGCTTGCCTGAGCCTTCACCGGGCACAGTCAGTGAGCATTGCTCGTAGTCTTTGTTCCGTATAAGGATTGTGCCGTTCTGCGTCGCTGCCTGTACCGCTTGAGGCAGGCAGGACAGCAACAGGGGTAAAGCGATGATTCCGTATTTGAGTGGGTTCGACATGATGAAACCTCGTGGTTTTGCTCAGAAGAGTAGGCTTCAGTAGTACTGGTTGTTGCCGGAATGAGACATGCCACAAATACTTCATGGTTATCGCACTTCGCGACGTGTTGATGCTCGCGGTATCTACCGGCGGTGGGATGCATGGGAATTGATGGCTTGTTCCAGCTGCCCCGACTTATGTGCAACAGAACCACTGGTCTGAGCGCTCATCACCCTCGCGGCCGCGTGCTTGTCAGTCTTGAGCCGCAGCCCGTATGAGCATGGCTCGCGCCTACGTATTTTGTAGTGTTATTAACGTCACCTTGGTGATGGCGCCCTGCGTGCAGATCGAGTCTAGCGAGCGCCAGCGCCTGCAACACCTGGCAAAAATAATAGGGAGGTGGGGTGCGTAAGTGCGAGGTGACACAACACGACCGACGATGCCGACCTGTTATTTCTGCTAGTAGGCAGTGTGCTAGGTAGGCGATAGCGTGTGGGCAAACGTAAATCGGATGCCGAGTCGAAGCCATGACCGAGAATACTGCTAGTGAACGCGACAGCGCAGATCGCCCACCCCGCCCGATAATCGAAGGCCTCACACCCTATGACGAAATTGACCTTGATGAGTTGGGCGGGGAGGCCCTGAACGTTTTTATAACCTATGACGGTATCGCCGTAGGTCAACTGATAGTCTTTAACTGGACAGGTGCCGACAAACTCGGTAACGCAGTCGGTTTTTCCGGGGATGTGGATATCGCCGATCACAACTTCGACCCCAGGACAAAACGGGCAACAGTGAGTTTGTCCAATGCATTTGTCGTGGCGGCTGCCGACGGCTACGCATTTGCGTCTTTTCAGCCTACGTTTCCGGCGCTGGAGGAGTCGATGCGCGCTTTTTGCTTCGTGGGGGTGCGCCCGCATCGCCTTGAGCATATGCCGGTGGCCCAGGCGCCGAAGTCACACAATCTGTTTATTGACCCGGACTCGCTGGGCAGTGCGGGTGCCACTTTCCTGGTACCTGCGTATCAAGCCATGCAAGTGGCAGACAAAGTGACGCTGACATTCGTGGGATATGAAAGTGACGGCACGCAAGATGATACATGGTCAAAACTTATCGACGTGCAGGCACAGCACGTCGGGCAGGTCTTGAGTTGGAATGTACCATCCTCTTATTTCGATTTCATAAAAAAGGGGTACGCCGAAGTTTATTATGAGATCCAATTTGCCGCCCCCCCGAAACGTTTGAAGTCGCCGACCCAGACATTCCAGGTCGATAAGGTGCCTGATACGCCGCCCCTGCTGCCGGCGCTGGACATCGATAATTATGAAAGCGGCCTGCTCGACCCGGAACTGTTCCCCGACGGTTTGACATTGCGCGTGCCCCCCAATGCAGAGCTCATGGTGAGTGATTGGTTGTTGCTGCACTTCAATGATGAATGGGGTGAACAGCAACTGCGCGTTGACTTGAGCAGCCTGGAAAGCGGGGTGATTGTATTCAATCTGGCAAAAGACAAGTTGAAGGGGCTGGGCCGCATCAGGCTGGGCTATCAGGTCGCTCGCGAAGGTGTTGCCTACAGCGCGACCGTGCGAGAGGTTGAATTGGTTGTTCGCCGTGAGGATGCCCCTTTGAAAGTATTTTTCGCGGAAAGTGAGGGTGGCGAGGGTGAGTTCAATGCAAGGCTGCCTGCGGGCAACGCAACGGCGGGAGCTTATATCGACCTGTCCGGTGTCACCTTGAGGGAGGGCGAAACCCTGGAAGTTTATTGGCAGGGGCGCTCCGAATTAGGCAATAAAACATTTGTCTTCCCTTTTGGGACGGTGCCCGCAGAACCTTTGAATATACCCCCGGCGGCGGTGGCAGCCAACATGGAACAGGGTGAAACCAGTGTAAAGCGGTTTCCGGTTTACTACAGGATAGCGCCCGTGGGGCATGAGTCCAAGAAGTTAAATTTGCGCATTCTTCCCCTGGCCCGGGATAAATACCCCACGGTGCAGTGCAGCCCGCGCAGGGACACCGACCTGTACGTAGAAGATATCAAAGGTACTCACGCGGACCTGACACTGCCCAATTGGCCATTCATGAGTCCGGGGCAACACCTGGTCATTACCTTGCTGGGCGTCGCCGGTGGCTCACCCAGGCCTTATCCCATTCGTAATTCCCCCGTGACTCAAGAGGAGGTGGACAAGGGTGTCATCAACGCGATCTTGCTGAAAGAGACCCTTGAGAATCTGGATGATAACTCGCCACTTGAATTCAACGTCAGTGTTGATTTCGAGGGCCAAGGGGGGAGTGATAACTGGACACTCTTCACGCCGACGTCAATGACATTGCGAAAGTGACGGGGCGCGCACGTATGCCGCTAAATGCCATAGGTGGAATCATGAAAAACAAAGAAACGCTGGAAGAATTTGTCACGTATCTGAAAAATAAACCGAGCACGTATGGGTATGATGCCATTCTGGCGTACGATCGTTTTCGCGCCAACCGGTTATTGCTTCAGGAGTACATCGATCGTTTTGACAATAACAGCTATTTTGAACCGCTGTCATTTACCACCACGATTACCCCGGGGGCGCAGTGGGAAGCGGTAGTTGATCATACGCTGGATGTGCCGCGGTTATCGTTTGAAAACTCAAGTATTGCGCATTCACGCGCGGACTTGACCATGCGTATCACCGCCGGTAAGCAATTGACCCTGACCAGGTCCATTGGAGCCAAAGTCAAGAAGCTGATTCGGGTAAAAGAGGCCGATTCACTCGATGGCCCAGCCTTGCACGTGAGGATTTCACTGGACGCCAGCCCAGGGTCAGTGTCCCAGGCCGGGACGGTGTCTCTGGATTTGCAGAAAGCTGAGCACTTTTATCTGAGTTTTGCCGACACCGATGAGGAAAACCTGATCGGTGGCCAGCGATACAAAGTTATTTTCGACAGCTGGGAGCCTGCCAAAAGGATTTTCGTGCTCACTGAGATGCCGATGAAGGATAGCGACTTCTTGCAGCCGGAGAAATTTTGGGTCAGAACCCATGCTGCGCCGCTTGCTAAAGTACGAGCCTCCGACCAGTACGGCGAAGGGGAAGTTCTGCTTTTCGTCACAATGAAAGGCAGCAATAACTCCGATGCTGGCATCCCTGCAGATGATGAAAACATGCATTATCTGCTGCCTGATGCGGCAACCCCTTACACGATGAACCTGTTGCTCGGGAACAAGTTTCTGATCAAACGGCTGGTGTCTTTTGGGTTTGAAAGGTTGGAACGCGTGATTGAACCATTCAAGGCCACGTATACAGGCGGTGAGGGTGAAACGTTCGTCACCGGTATTCAGGCGACAGCGGGGCTTTTGAGTATTCCCGTTGAAGGTGATACTGATGTACTTGAAATAATTGAATTCCCGCAGGGGCTGCTATTGAATTTTTCCAGCAGCAGCGACGAAGACGACTTTACAAACTTCAAAGTCAAGGCCAGTGACGAAACGTTGGACTTTGAGTGGTTTGGCCTAGCGAAGGCGCCCGCCACCTTCAAGGTGAGATCCGGGAGCCAGCAGACGCGCTCGGGCATGGTGTCCTACCGTTGGGAATACAAGGCCTCGTACGCGTTTCATCTGGAAACGGCCGGCGACAACGTTGGCCAGTTGACGCTCAAGTTGAGGGCGAAGCCAAGCCTTCGCAGCAAAATGTGGCCCGATCAAGCGTTGGCGGCTAATGCAGGCCACCCTTTTGCATTGGAGCTCTTCATCAACTTCGGCGAGCAAGCCTTGGCCGAGCACCTCGACAAGACGATCGAAACCATTGTTGGTGTGGCAACGGAAATCGATGCATTCCGCCTTAATGGCCTGTTGTTCCGCAGTGGCAAGGAGTCTGCCCAGCCATCGGTTGTGCGCTTTCCGGGTGATCTGACATTGCCTGGTTACCTTGCGCCGGCACGCACAGAGTTCGAAATCGAGCCAAACGAAACCTTGGTGGAGGCCGGAGGCAAGAGGACGTTCGAGACCACGCTTGGTGCAGGCGCGTCAGTGACATGGAGCGTGGCGAATCTACCCGGTGACGAGGGTGAAGATTGTGGGTCGTTCACGTCCAACGAGTACACCGCACCGGCCGCCAGCGCCGTGCTGCGCAGCGGCAAGAAGGTCATTGTCACCGCCACCCGTGGAACGAGTTACAGCAAAGCTTTGGTCAGTATCACCTCGCGCAGCATTGCGGTAGCACCTATGGTCATGCAAGCCGCTGCAGGTGGCAAGTTCAAGTTATCGGCGGCGACCCTCGATGGAGAAAAGGTCACGTTTACCCTCCCTTCCGATGCCAAGGGCTCATTGCAGGAAGACCCTCAGCCAGACCCCTCGGTACAGCAAAGCATGCTCTACGTGGCGCCTGTTGGTGGCCTTCAACAGGGGACGCGCAAGAGCGACGAATGGCGACGTCTGCGTGCTACAGCCGCCTGGCGTATTGAGGACGACCTGGCAGAGGTACTGGCAATTGACACCGTTAACGTATCAAGGGAATCGGGCAATGGGCAGGAGCAGATTCCGGTATTGCTGCCATTACGAAATGAAACCAACTGGTTCACCCACCATGTTGAGGGTAACGGCATACGGTTGAAGTTCTGGGGATCAGGCAAGGGGAATGACTACGAAGTGCCTGCCGAAGACACGACCTGGTACCTGGTGCTTGGCAACGGTACGTTCGAGGATGGTTTGTATACCCCGATAGCCAACGATGGCCAACCCTTGAGCCGTTATGCGGTGGTGGCAGCAATTGAAGACAACAGAACTTTCTGGCTGTGGACGTACGCCATATTACCCATCCCGTTCCTCACGCCTGAATTGCTGGTTGAGAAACTGACGGCACAAGATGAAGACGCAGCCTTGCCTGGAGGGTCGGACAATGAAAAGTAACCCCAAATCCGCTTTGTTGCAGCGTCTGGCTCAAGGCAACGTGATGTTCGACTGGGGCGCCATCCTGGCGTTTGACCGCGGCCAGGTTAACCGTATGCTGCGGGAACAATACATGGCAGCGTTCAATGACCTTAGCTTCTTGTTGCCATTCAGCGATGAGGTGGTCATCGGCGACCTTGAGCACGTCACTTTGAGCGATATCGTACTCGGCGCGCCGCAGGTCTCCTTTGAAGGTGCCACCTTTACCAATGCCAAGGCCACGGTCAGGCTCAATATTGTGGCAGGTACTTATTCCTCCACCTTCCATCCCCCTGGCAGCCCGCCCTACCTTTTACGCAGTGAGACGTTGCGTGAAGACATGGGGCTGATGCTCGAAATGACTGCTGAGCTGGGTGTGCGGGTGGGCAGCGTGGACGACAGGGGCAAATTGATGCTGGACCTCTCGCAGGGGGAGCGGTTCAGCTGCAACCTGGGATTGAGTGATGACGCCAGGCTGGCGATCGGCGCCAAACTGGGCGAGCAAATCCAGTCGCACCCTGCCTACAGGCAGATCTACAGCTGCGCGATGATGGATTTCAACGATTATGGGCCATTGAGCCCGCGCAGTTTCCAGGTGCGTACCCAGCCGGCACCTGAGGGTGGCGACAAGCATTCGGACCAATACGGTAACGGCGCGGTCGTACTGTTCTGCCACCTGCGTGTCAACAGCGAGCCGGGCAGGATGCCGGGTAATCCTGACGACTACCCGTATCTGATACCGGATGACCTGACCGTGCAAGGAGCGCCTGCCTATAACGCCACGGCGTTGATCGCGGCACCGTTGCGCCATTTTATCGATGACCAGCAAGCGCCTGGCATTCTGCAGAAATTCACTTTGCCCAACGCGCTTCAGATGAGCATGGTAGATCGGGAGGACCCACTGGATCATGTGATTTTCGGCAGCATCGAGCCTACTGCACTGTCATTTTTCGTCGAGCCCCTGCAAAGCGCATTATTACCGGAAAGCACGCAACATTTTATCATCGACAACGAGGGAAACGAGGTCAGGGCGCAATGGCAGGCAGTCAATATCAATCAGCCACTCGCGACCGGTAGCATGCAGGATGGGACCTACCAGGCGATGGGGACTGAGAAGTTCCAGCGCGATCAGCAATTGGTGCTGGTATCGGGGCGTTTTTCTTCCGCTGCGGGGGAGCAGGTACGCACGGGGTTGGTTGTGGAATCCCGGCAAGCTGTAAACGTGATCCCTCGTGTGGCCACTTGGGGTATTGGCATGGGCCCTATCAAGCTGCATGCCGGCGCTGTAACAGGTGGCGACTTGAGCTGGGAGCTGATCCCGGACAATGGGCAGTTGCACGGTGATCTGGTCGTGGATCCCGAGCGACCTGCGGGGCGGCTTTTCACACCTTTCGATCCTGAGAGTTACTTGCCTGAAGTGCGTTTGCAGAAAATCCGAGTCACTGACCAGGCGACAACTACCAGCGATATTGCCACCGTGGTCATCTTTGCCTACCCCCAGCAACTTAATGTGACGCCATTTCATGTGCCTGTGATGACCGGCATCGCGCCGATTGCCTTCCGCTTGCCCGCTGAGTGGCACGAGGCTGCAACCTGGAAGGTATTTGGTGAGGGAGAGATCAACGAAGACGGAGTGTATAACCCGCCGATTCAGGCCCAGGCCCCCATCAGCGTAGTGATGGCCGATATCGATGACCGGCAAACCGGTTACGCGATTGTCCAGCACGCCTACCAAGAGCCCCCTATCAGATGGACAGAGCTCGAAGGTTTTAAAATCAACGTAAAGGGCACCCCCATCTGCCTGGCCAATGGCATGCAGCAGATACCGTTGGAAATCGTGGTTGAACCCAAGGAGGTCAGTGTGGGCGGTGTCACATATCCCATTCCGCTTACAGTGACCGAGCTCTCTACCATGAGGCTGGTCTATCGCAGCGGCAATTCCGAGGTAGAGTTCCTTGAACCTGGTCAGGAAGGCTTGCCGCTTGAAATTCCAAAATGGGCCACAAGCGTCAAGCGAAACCGTTTCAATCTGTACGGTCCTGTAACAGAGAGTGAAATGCCGCAAGTGCGTTCCGAAGCCACACGCAGCACCCGTGAACTCTGGCTCCATAGCAGCGTCGCCGCGACGGAGGAGTTCTATGCCAAGTTCCAGGCTGATGACGGCACCTGGTGGGACTCCCGTGACAAACAAGGCTTTGTCTGCGTCACTGCCGCCCCCGTCGATAGTCCCTCAACAGACGACTACGAGCTTGTCCGCCAGCGCGTACGCAACGGTGCGGGCAGAATTCACGACCCGGGCAATGGGGCGCCCAAGGACGAATTCAGCTACATGCTGGAATCGATCGATTACTGGAGGCTGGTGCATAGGTTCAAAGGGAAAAACATCAAGTTCGCCACGTGCAGGGTCGACAAGGATTCGGCAGCGGCATCGGTACGGTGGGAAAGCGAGCAGGTGGATGAGGTGTTCTTCAGTTACCTGTCCTATGCGTTCAGGGAATTGCCGGAACCGGGGCAACCGGAGAAAGTCGCCGAGCTCAAGGATGACAGCTATCTGACGCAAATGGCCAAGGAATTGTCCTACCTAAAAATAGAGAAAAACCTGATCGCAGGCAAAGAGCCAGGGCCGGGAGAATTGTTGATCATGCTGCATCGCCTGTCGGACATGCCCTTCTGGAGTGACGATATGACAGACGAAGAAAGCAAAAAGTACAGAAAAATGCTGGACAAGCCTTTGATGTTCGTACTCTACGATCAGGATGGAACACGGCATCGGTTGCGTATCGGATTCCCTGAACCCAGCATTGAAGACAGTCGCAACACGCTGGAGTGGTCTGCTCAATGATGTGTCCCCGCCTCGCCAAGCGGGGTGGGTCCTCCTACTCAAGGACCTGGTCATGACTACCAAATCAATGCTGCATTCAAACGCCTTCAACTTCCTGAGTTTCATCAAC
>NZ_JAJSRO010000048.1:0-7631 GCF_021283425.1 Pseudomonas sp. NMI542_15
TGCGGGAATAGCTCAGTTGGTAGAGCACGACCTTGCCAAGGTCGGGGTCGCGAGTTCGAGTCTCGTTTCCCGCTCCAAATCGAAAAACGAAGAAAGGGACGAAAGTCCCTTTCTTCGTTTTGTGCGTCTGTTTTTCATCCCGCAGAGCGGTCTGCTGTTCGTGCAACGGACCGAACTGGCCCGTTGCTCCCTCTCGACCTTACTTGTAATAGATCGTGAAACTGAGTGCGCTCTTGGCGTCCCCGCTCGTGACCACGGGTGCCACCTTTACGTAGCGGGCGCTGAAGTCGATGCGTATGTCGTCGGGGTCGGGGGAAATCTGGGCCATTTCCAGTTCCTGGCCAAGTGCGGCGGGTGTCTCGCCGTCGGCTCGAAGCACTTGTACGCCAATCCCGGACGCGCTGTTAGGGTCGGGTGTCAGGCTGAACAGGCCCTTGTCGGCATCGATCACGGTTGCGCCCTTGGCCACCTCCAACTTGACGTAAACCCCTGCCTTGCCCCCGGTGCACTTGGTCAGGTTGATATGGAATGGCCTCGGGCTGGTGCCCGAGCCTTCGTCGTTGAAGGTTTCCAGCTTGTGTTCCCCGAGGTCTACCGAGGTGTCGCTGACCGCGTCGGCTCGCAATGAGCATTCGGCCTGGGTCACTGTCCCGTGCAAATTGGCCCTCAGCACCCTGCCCACGTCTGTGTAATTGCCGGTGAAAATCTCCTCCCCGAGAAAGTACTGCGGCCCCGAATCTATGTCGCCTGTCTTGATGACCGTGATGAGGGTGTCCAGGTAGTTTGTGGTAATCGGCAGCCCTGCCGGCTGGTCCTGGTACCCCTTGTAGGGAATGGAAACTGGGGTCAGCGGTATCCAGCGAGTCTGGTTTCCACCAGCGTACTGTTGTCCGAGTCCCACGTGTATGCCGATGCCCGGGATGTTGGTTTCGAGCACCCGATCGGTTTCGATTCCCGGGATAACGGGCAGAGGCCCCGGGAAGAGCTTCATGGAGTTGAGCAGGTTGACTTCGGCATATTCGCCCGCCACCGGCACCGAGCAGAGGAGGATGTCGCCGGTGGCGTTCGGCGTCCTCATCTGGCTGGCGGTGCGGATGACCGTACCGACCGGTGCATCGCGCGGTACAAAGAGGGGCTCCAGATGAATGTCGTACAGCAGTTCGCCGCTCGGAGCGTCTTTCCAGTAGCAGAGGGCAAGCGCGTTGCTGCTGGTGAACAGGCTTGTCAACGCCAGGGGCAGGATCGCGCGGCGGATGAATGAAGCGTTCATGGTGATGGTTTCCAGTGCCGGGTGGGCGAGGGTCAAGTCGTGGGGCAATTCAGCGTCTGTTGGTGGTAGCCCTGGGTTTGCTCCATGCTGGCGGGCTCGATCTGCAGCTGACATTGCTCATCATTGGCTTCGCCCCAGCGCACGTGCAGCGTCTGGGGTTTGTCTTCCACAGCCAGCAAGGCCTGGCCGGCCACGCCCAGCGACGTGCCGCTGATATCGTTGACCTGGGTGCCGAAAGGCATTGGTCTGCCGTTGGCCTGGAGCAGGGTGAGGATCAGCCGGCTGACCTTGCGCGCCTGGAATTCGGCCAGCACGATCGCGCCGCGGCGCGGTATCAGGTGCTGGGCGCCGTTGTCGATGTGCACTTGTGGGCCGAGGTCATCGGTGTTCAGTTCGAGCAAGTTGCTGCGGTACGGCCGCAGGTACGGCACCAGCATGTGGCCGCTGCTGTCGCTGCGGCTTTCAGGGTTGTTCTTCACGCCAACCCCGGCAACATCGGGCACGTGTACCAAGGCATTGGTTTCGCCAAGATAGCGGCCAAGGGTCAAGCCGCTTTCGTGCAGCAACAGGCTGCCGCTGGCGTTGAGCGACAACGTACGGTAATCGTCACTTTGCGTGTAGCCGGCGCCAAGGCTGGCGTTGGCTCCCCGATAGTTGGCGGAGAAAGCGGATGTCTGGTTGCGCCGTGCGTCGCGGCTGGTCGAGGCAAGGTAGCTGAGACGGCGGTCCATTGCGCTGCTGGAAAAACTGGCCCGCTGGCTGTGTTCGCCGTTATGTGACTGAAGGCTGATGTTGGCGCTGGAGGCGCGACCGAAGCCTAGGGGTAGCGAAACGCTCAAGCCAAACATGCGGTCATTTTGGCTGCGCTCGTTCAGGGACTGTGAGGCGTACAGGTTGTAGGAGACATTGTGCCAGCTGGTGCTGAGCTGCAGTTGGTACTGACGCAACTGCTGGCCGCTTTGCCAGTAGTCGTCCTGGGTCATGGTAAAGCTGAGTGAGCTGCGGCTGCCCAGGCGCTGGTGGGCAGAGGCTTCCAGGCGGCTGCGACGGCTCCCCCGGTACGCGCTATAGGCATTGCGTTCGCGCACGGCCTCGTCGTAGTCGCGGTAGCCTTCGGTGGAGTAGCGGTAGCCGGCGAAGCGCAGGTTGGTGCCGGTGTCGAATGCCTTGCCGTAGCGGGCGGCGAAGCTGTGCCCGTGAACCTGGCCCAAGGTGTTGCCCAGGTCGGTCTCGGCGCGGGTTACATCAAGCGACAGCGCGCCGAGTGTGCCCAGGTCGCGAGCGGCGCCCACGGTGGCTGCGCGGTAGTAGTCGCCACCTTGCACGCCGCCGTACAGGGTGGTGTTCAAGCTGGTGCCGCGGGCCAGTGTCGCCTGCCACAGGAGCGGCGCGTCGAGGTCTTCGGCACCGTTGTAGCGGCCGAAGGTGGCACTGTAGCGCCATACGCCTTCGCGCAGCAGGTTGCTCAGGCTGGAATAGGGCTGGATGAAGCGCCTGACCTGACCGTCGGCTTCAGTCAGGACGATTTCCAGTTCACCACTGCCGCCGCCCACGGCGAGGTCATCAATTTCGTAAGGGCCTGGGGCCACATAGGTGGTGTAGATAGGGTAGCCGTTGTGCAGCACTTCGAGCTTGGCGCGGGTCTGTGCCACGCCACGGATGATCGGTGCGTAGTTTTGCATCACATCGGGCAGCATGCCCAGCTCGGAGGCCAGCTGCAGGCCCTTGAACGGCTGGCTGCGGAACACGTCACTGTTGCTGAAGGTTTCGCCCAGGGTCAAGGTGCCGAAGCTGCCGGGCAGGTCGCGCTGGGCATAGGTGTTGGTGTGGGTCCAGCGCCGGCTGCCGTGTTCGTCCTCCCGCAGCGACTGGCTGCTGCGCAAGCGCCAGGGGCCGAGGTTGAGGCCGCTGCTGAGGTTCAGGTCCTGGCTGCTCTGGCTGGCACCGTGCGCCAGGCTGCGCATTTGTGCCGAGGCCTGGTAGTTGATAAAGGCGGCATTTATGCCGTAGTCCCACTGCTCGGCGCTGGGCATGCGCCCCGCTTGCCGGATCATGAATGCCTGGGGGATGGACAGCTCCAGGCGCAGCCGCCCGCTGTCGAGCTTGGTCGTGGCGCCAGGGGCGAGGGCTTCGAGGTCGATGCAGCTGTCATCGTCGGGCAGCGGCTGTGCCAGGCTTTGTTCACGCAGGCCGGCCTGGCGTAGCAGGGTGGCGTTCAGGCAGGGGCGCAGGGTGCGGTGGCCGTCGATTTTTTGCAGGTGTACATCTTGCTCGGCCAGGAACACCAGGTTTACCCAAACCTCAAGGCGGTAGCGGCCAGGGGCGAGTGGGGTTTCGGCAGCCAGGGCCTGAAGTGCAAGGGCACCGGCGTCGGCGGGCTGGTCGGGGGCTTGGCGCATGAAACTGGCGTCGAATTGTGGGGAGGCGCTCGCCGGGCGTTGCGGGGCAATCAGCAAGCTTCCTGAACCAAGCGCCACGAGCGTCGTAATCCGCAGGCGCGATAACAGTAGCCTGCGCGTGGGGGGCAGGAGCATGATCTTATCCTTGACAAGGGCGTGTCGATGCGGTCCGGTCAGACCACGTGGGCCAGGTAGTGAGGCGCGATTATGTTGCGCACTACTGAGTTACGAGGGGCACGATAGGGAATGCGTGCGCGGGGATATGTAGGATATATCTGCATGATCTGATGAACTTGTCATCAGAACGATTTTGAGGGGAAATGAATCGGGACCGCTTTGCGGCCCCGAAATGCTGGTAGTTCTGTTAGTTATGATTTAATAAAGCAAGTCGAATCCACTTTGATTATGTATGTTGCTGCGTGTAGGATCGCCCGATAAACGGCCTTGTACGTTTTCTTCGCGTTGTCGCCCAACCTGCTTTGCACTCTTAAGTATTTGACGCACGTACATCCCATGCAGCCAGTTTGACGACCCCGAGGGTGTCTCAGCTGTTTGAGTTGCCTGACCTGCCTGACCTGCCTGACCTGCTTGAGGTGCCGCAGGTGCCGCAGATGCCGGAACCTGTGGTGAATTAGTCGGCCCGGGCATTGCGCCTATCTGCGAGTCTGAGCTTGCCGCTGCCACTTCAGGCGATTCTGTCAAATTTGTTCTACTGGCTGGGTTTGGTAGTTTGCTCCCTGGCGCTGAAGGCCGGTTCGCCTTCCACTGCTTGTACGTCCCGCCCCCCCCACTAAATATCAAGGGCGTAGCGGCACCCAGGAAGAAACCCCCTATGCTGTTCCACATCATGGCTTTCTTTGGATCTTCCTCCTTGGCTGCTAACGCCGTTGCCGTGATGCCCATGCCCAGGGCCACAACTCCAAGAAGCAGCGCACCCGCAGGGGGGAGAATTGCAGTCAGTACAACGCCGACCATCAAGCCTACAACCCCCGCAATGACCGGCAAGATCGCCCCCCAAATGCTTGGCTTCTCGGGTTCCGGCAGCGGGTCCTGGTAGGGCGGTTTCGGATCCCTGCTCGGTACTGGCGAGGACCTGTGGCCAGTTGGGTCGCGCCAGTTCACCGGGTCACCCAGGGCGTACAGGTAGGGGTTCACGCCGACCTCTTCCTGGGCCAGCGAGTCTGGGCTGTGGAAGCGCATCAGCCCGGGGTTGTAAGCCCGGTAACCGCGCCCTAGCAGGTACCAGTCGAGCTGCTGTTCTCGCACTTCGCCATTGAACGCCAGCAGACTCTGCAGTGTGTCATCGTCACCGCGTTCGCCATACAGGCTCAAGTACGCTTCGTTGACCCCGGCGGCCCCATACTCGGCAGTGACCGAGGCGGTATTGTCGGTCAGCAGCAGGCGCGTATTCTGTGGTTTGGTCGGGTTCTGAAGCCCAAGCGGATGAGCGCCGCCGTGCAGGTAGTCCACCCGCTCTGTGTCCTGGCTCACCGTGCTGAGGCGGTAGTCTTCGTAGCGGCGCAGTTGTTCGGTATCTCCACCCTGGGTAACGCCCACCAGATGATTGTGCCCATCGTAGCGGTAACGCACGAGGGCAGCAGTGCCATCGCTGGTAGACACCTGCTTCAGGCGCCCGAAGTCATCGTACTCGAGCCGGCGTCCCCACTCATCGTTGGTCTGGTTGCCGTCATCGTCATAATAGACCGCCTGCGCTACCGGGTAATCCGGCTGCAGTGAATGAGTCAGCTCGCGCAACTGGAACATGTCGTGGACGTTGGCTGTGCTTGCATTGCCATAGCTGAAGCGGGCTTGGTCGTCTCTGCCGTCACTGAACATGGTGTTGCAGCGTGTGAGGTTGTTGAAGGCGTCGAAGCGGAACGTCTGGCTCACGATAGAGCGTCCGGCCCGGTTACGCGGCAGGTAGGTCTCGGCGTCGTTCTCGTCCTCAACCGTGTAGGTGACCTTGTCCAGCCGGTTCAATGCATCGTAGCGGAATGTTTCGAGCAGGCGCTGCTGGCCGTCTCGCAGTGTCGCCCGGCTATGCAACAGGTCGTCGTCTCTCCACACCAGTTTCATCGTTCGCGTGCTGCCGCCATCGAGGGTCACGCTGCGTTCGCATTCACGTCCCAGGTCGTCGTAGACAACGGCGCTGATGCTCTGCCGTTTGCTGGTGCGGTCAACGGTGGTGGTGGTGTGCAGGCGACCGTCGTCGTCATAGGTGAAAGTGGCGGTGAGGTTGCCTTGTGTCGTGGACTCAAGCCGTCCCTTGTCATCGTATTCGTAACGGGTCAACGGGCCGTCGCTGCTGCTGCGGGTGAGCGGGCGACCCTGCAGCGACGCTAGATGCTCGATGAAATAGCTTCCCGCCGATTGCTTGTCCGTCCAGGTTTCCTTCAGCAGGTAGCCTTGGTCGGTATACTCATAGTCCCGAGTACCCGCGCCGTTGCCAGCCGAAGTGATCGCTGCGTCGGGCCTTGTGTAACCGAAGATGGACTCTTCGTTGGCGGCTGTTGCACCCTTGGGGGTCATTGTGATCGAGACGGGCTGGTGGGACAGCTCCGGTGTGTAAGCATATTTGAGGATGCGCCCCGATTGCTTCTCATGTTCATCGACCAGTGTCATTTGGCCTTGATAGCGGAAGCTTTCTGTCCTGTTGCCGACCGTTAGATGGGTGAGACGTTCCAGGCCATCGAACGTACGCTTACAGATGATGGTGCCTGCCTCGCCTTCGGTTGGCGCAAGCTCCAGTTCGGTGGTGAGCTCATTGATGCTATGGCTGGCGAAGCGGCGTAGCAGGCTGCTGCCATCCGGGCGCTCGGTGCTGGCCATGCGGTTCCACACGTCGTAGCTGAACCTTGTGGTCTGCTCCAGTGGCGCTGCATCCTTGTCCAGTGGGTCACGCAGTTGCTGCACCTGGCGCACGCAGCGGCCGCCACCGTCATAATGGTAGCGCGTGCTGCCCACCATCTGGCCGCTCAGGTCCAGGCGCCGGTCTTCGAGCGGTTTGTCGAAACGGTTGAATTCAGTGCTGACGCACTGCCGCCGCATGCGTGGTCTGGCTTCTGTGAAGCGCTCCTGCCACTGCTGGACAATGAACCCTTCCTTGCCGAAGGGCGAGCGTTCAGTGCATGCCACCACGCCGTCTGGCATCAGGGTGCTGGTGCGGTTGCCCCAGCCGTCGTAGCCGAAGGTACTGGTGAGGGTGCGTGTCTCGCTCTCCAGGTAATCGTAGCTGGTCTGCGACTCGACCCGGCCTGCGCTGTCGTAGTGCGTGGTTTGCACATCGTGCCAGGTGCGCTTACCGGTTTTCTCATCCTCGGTTTCTCGTTCTTCGCGGATAGCTCGATTGTAACCATCGAACCATGTTCGGCTGACCACCCCGTTTACATCCTTTACCGTTTGGTTTGGCTTTGCGCCAAGCTCATAGGTGTATCTACGGACTGCTTCATGAGATGTTCCGGGCGCGATGGTTTCGACCGTCAGGCGGTTGAGGGCATCGTAGTGGTAGTGAGTTTCAACCTTGTTGAAATCCTGGGCGCGGTGCAGCAGGCCGGTATGGATCGACACGGCACGGGCAACCGCCCGTTCCGCCAGGTCATGACCTTTGAAGGTCTCGCGCACCTGCAGCAACGTCTTTTGCTGGTTGTCATCGTTGATCAGCGAATGGAAAAACGTTGAAGTGGCAGTTTTTTCCCTGTCAGGGTCGCTCAAGTCTTTCAGTGTCACCGTCTGTTGGTCCAGGCGGCCATGCAGGAAAGCATTGTGCTCGCTCTCCTTGAGGAAGCGGCTTGTGGTGGTGCGCAAGACCTTCTCACCCTCGTCGTCTACCTGCAACACGTCTTCGCCACCAGTCGCTAGGAAGCCCTTGGCCGCACTTGCCCCACTCAGCGCTGGCAGGTGCTGGTAACGGAAACGGGTGCGCAGGGTCTGCGCCTGGCCTTCGCCGGTGGTGGCCGGGTGCA
>NZ_JAJSRO010000049.1:0-4890 GCF_021283425.1 Pseudomonas sp. NMI542_15
AAGCAGTTGAACACCTGGGTCAGTTTTCAGTCGGCAGAACAGCCTCTACTGGGTCAGTTTTCGGTCAGCGGCAACACCCTGGCCCGCTACTCGTCCCCCGAGGGACACCTGATCTGCGACTACCGCTATGGCCTGAGGGAGGCCATTGCCGACGGGGTGTGCCGCGCGCCCCGCATCGTCCTTCTCGATAACCAGAAGGTGAAGCTAACTGAAGAACTGGAGACCGAGAGCACCGTCAGGCTGTTCCCCAGCATCGCCAAGCTGCTTGGTGAATCCCCCGTCACCTTCGAAGAGCTGTTGCGCCATGACGAGGTGATCGACCAACTGCTCGGCCTGGGATGCGCCAAGCTGGATGAGCTTCGCCAGATCAAGCCGGATGCAGCCGGCCTGGTGGTCGCCACCGATATTGAGCACGCCCAGCAGATTGTCCAGGCTCTGGAAGCCAGCGGGGAAGGTTGCCGCGTAGTGACCAACCGGACTCCGAATGCCCAACAGGTGATCAATGCGTTCAGGCACAGTGATTGCCGCTGGATCGTCGCTGTTGGGATGATCAGCGAGGGTACGGATATCCCCCGCCTGCAGGTGTGCTGCTACCTCAGCCGCATCCGTACTGAGCTGCACTACCGGCAAGTCCTGGGGCGCGTGCTGCGGCGGATGGGCGAGTCCGATGATCAGGCTTGGCTGTTCATGCTGGCGGAGCCAACATTGCGGCGCTTTGCGGAGCGCATTGCGGATGATCTGCCGGATGACCTGGCAGTGCTGAGCCGGGTGAAGATGCCCGCTGCCTCTTCTGGTTCGATGGCTGGTGGGATGGGGGCTACCTGCGATATCGATGGCTGCGGTGGAGGCGAGGCCGGGCAAAGTCTTGGTGCAGGTTTGGCGGGTGCCTACTCGCTGGGGGATTTTGCTGCTGAGCCGAGCTATCAGGTCAGTTTTTCTCAGCACTATCGGCAGTTGTTGTTGGCTTGCCTCTGATGGTCGGTAAGCAGTTAGCCCCAACTAGGGTGAGGCTGCCCGAAGTCTGACCGAGCCAACACAGGCCAGTCACCAGCCTTTCACCAATTCCGCGCCGAGCGGCCCAATGCGCTCTCGGGGCGTTCAGCTATTCGCGAAAGGCATCTCTTGGCCGATAGCTGGTCCGCTTTGTGCCACAAGCGGACGTTAAGTCGGTGAGTTATCTGTCTTGGCAAATCGGTTTGGGCCTAAGCCCTCGCTACACAGGAAATGGCGGCAACAACCTGGCCAGCAATAAAAAGCCGCCTTGCGGCGGCTCTATCCCTAAAGCAGTCATGCCCAAACTGGACGGTCAAAGGGAGGATTTCACTAAACAGGCTCTACTTATCGCTCCAGGGTTACCGGGGCCTGCGGGGCAATGTTCACCTTGAGTTCAAAGATGTCCGGCCGGGCATAATGGCCGACGACATCAAAGTCCAAGTTGGCTTGGCTAAGCAGATCCATATTGAGGTCTGCATAGATTTCTGTCTCGCAGTCGAACACCGGCCCTGCCAGTACTTCTCCGAGCGGACTTACAACCATGCTGCCCCCTCGCATCACGTAATCGTCCTCGTTGAACTCCAGGCCGAATGCATCGCGGTGCTGTTGTGGGTATTCACCAAGACGGATTGCCTGGCAGGCTGACAACACATAAACACGCCCTTCAAGAGCAATGTGCACCATGGAGCTGGCCCAGGACGGACGGTCATCTGCTGTCGGGGCGCAGTAGATCTGAACACCCTGGGCATACATGGCCTGGCGTAGTGCTGGCATGTAGTTCTCCCAGCAAATCACGCTCCCCAGGACGCCAAAATCAGTTTCTACAGGCTCGATTGTCGAGCCATCACCGAAGCCCCAAATTAGTCGTTCCTGGCCGGTGGGCATCAGCTTGCGGTGGTAACCGGCAATACCCCGGCCTGGGGCGATGGTGACCGCGGTGCAGTAAAGGGTGCGACCGAAGCGCTCGATTACACCAATCACAGTGGTAACCCCTGTGTGCTCGACACTTTCAGCAAGCAATGCCAGTTCCGGCCCATCCAGCGTCACAGCCCCATCGACATAGCGTTGGTACAGCTCACGCCCGCTGATGCTGCGATTACCCACTACGCTACCGAAAGCTATCCCCTTGGGATATCCGCCAATGAACGCTTCAGGGAATACGGCCAGCCTTGCACCTTGATCTGCTACGCGCCGCAGAATTGTGGAAGCCTTTTCAACGCTGGCTGCAGGATCATAAGGAACAGAGGCGGCCTGGATGACTGCAATTTTGGTCATGAAAAACTCCTGAGGGCAGTAAGAACCTAGAAACGTGTGATGTCGTTGTCGCGGGTTTCCGGCAAGGTCTTCCACAGCACGATGAGGCATGCCAGCGAGACGGCTGCTAGATAGGCGGCAGGGATGTTCGCGTCGCCAGCCTGGCTAATCAGGGCGGCGGCAATGAAGGGGCCTGGGCCTGCGAGTGTCGCCAGGGCCAGGTTGTGACCGAGCGCTGCTCCCGTGGAGCGGATGGACGCTGGAAAGACTTCAACCAGCAGCACCACATCCATCACCGCAGTTACAGCCACAAGTAGTCCCAGAACGATCAATCCTGCGAGGATTGCCACTGGGTTGCCGGTGTTGAGCAGCAGGAAGATTGGATAGGCCAGTACAGAGAGTGCGGCAGCAGCACTGAGCAGCAGCTTGCGTCGCCCGATGCTGTCGCTGAGCCGGCCGATCAGTGGATTGGCAATGACATAGACAACCAGCGCGATGCTGCACAGCCATAGTGCATTGCTTCGTGGTAGCCCAACGGTAGTGACCAGGTGGTTATTGGCGTAGGTGATGAAGTAGTAGAGCGAGACGCCGAACAGCGCTGAGAAGGCGAAAGTAGTGATGAAGGCGCGACGGTGTACAGACTTGCTCGGTGCTTCGAACTGTTGTGAATCGCGTTGACGTACCAGCTCTTCATACACGGGGGTATCACCCAGCTTCCGGCGGATGAAGATGGCGATACCGGTCATCACGATGGAGGCAACGAATGGGATCCGCCAGCCCCAGGACGCCAGTTGCTGGTCATCGAGTGTTGAGGTGAGGCTCGCGGCGGTGAACGTACCAAACAAGAAGGCCAAGCCAGCCGTTCCAGTGATAACGCTGGCTGCCGTCGCGCGGCGGTTGGACGGAGCACTCTCTACGATGTAGATACCTGCGCTAGACCATTCGCCCCCTACCATCATGCCTTGCACGAAACGCATGACGATCAGCAAGACAGGTGCAGCGATACCGATTGCCTCATAGGTGGGCAAAAGTCCGATGATCGTGGTGCACACACCCATACCGAAGACAGTGATGATAAGCACCGCGCGGCGACCGAGGCGGTCACCGATGGGCCCCAGAATCAATGCTCCAAATGGTCGCGATACGAAGCCTACGGCGAACACTGCCAGCGACGACAGCAGCGATACACCTGGGGCGCTAGAGGGGAAGAACAACATACCGATCACGGCAGCGAAGTAGCCGTAGATGGCGAAGTCGAACCACTCCATGAAGTTGCCGATACCCACCGCGATTGCACGCTTGCGAATGTCTGACTGCTCACCCTTGGTATGGATACTGCTTGGATTTACTTTTTTATTAATTGCGTCCACGGTGCTCCCCAGCTTTTCTTAGGTGTGTATGGGCAGCAGACTATGAATCCTCTCGGCCGCAGAGCAAACGATTAGAAAATATGAGCCGGATTAGTGTACGTAATATCTCGAGAATTGATCTGAACCTGCTGCTGACGTTCCACTGCCTGATGACCGAGCGCAGTGCCACCCGAGCCTCGGCCATGCTGCATGTGACCCAGGGGGCAGTTAGCTCGGCGTTGCGTCGTTTGCGTGAGCATTTCGGAGATGAGCTCTTTATCCGCACCGCTTCCGGAATGCAGCCAACCCGTAGGGCGATGGAGCTGGCGCCGAAGATCGCCGAGGCCCTTACGTCTATCTCAGGCGTGCTTGGGGCAGAGCCGGATTTCTCCGCACACGACTCGAGCTACATTTTCAACATCGGTCTGTCCGATGATATTGAGGCCTATCTCGCTCCGCGGATCGTTAACGCCGCAGCGGATCAGGGGCTGGGAGTGAGCTTTTCGTTCCATCAGAGCAACAGCTCACTGTGGAAACAGTCGCTACAAGATCCGGACATGGATCTAGTGATTTGCAGCGAGCCGAAAGACTTCAGCAGCGGGTATTCATCCAAGGTGCTGTTTTCCTCGTCATACTCCTGCTTGTACCTGCCTGGCGCAGACAACGCAGGCACACCTATCGGCCTGGAGGAGTACTTCGAGGCAAGCCATGTGCGAGTTTCCTATGACGGCCGCCGCGGCTTTATCGACGACATGTTCGAAGCGGCGGGCTATTCGAGGCGTGTTATAGCCTCATTCACCCACTTCAGTGGCGCGCTCACCACGTTGATCAGCAGCGGCGCGATAGCCACAATTCCCACGTTCGCCGCCGAGAGCTATTCGGCCATGACTCGGCTAAGTATTTGTCCGGCGCCGATTCCGGTTCCATCATTTCGATGCTTCATGGTTTGGGACATTGCCAAGAACAGTAAGCCTCAGCACGAATGGCTGCGGCTATTCATCGGGCAGCTGACACAGAAGCTTGCTTAGACTTGGTCGCAGGTAGCCAGGAGTTACGGGAAAAAGGGGGCGGATTTATTGGAATCATCGACCGCTTCTGACCGATTTGTGCCGGTCGTCAAGGACCGCTTCGGATCACTCTCAACCGGATCGCGGGCCAGCTGATTTGCTAAAAACCCGCGCCAAACTCAACGAAGGATTTCGCATGATCCGTTTTTTTTGGTTCTTCGCGGAGTCTGGGGGAAGAGCGAGTTGACAGTCAGGGAAGCAGGTAAATTGGCAGTCGCCAAACACAC